>NZ_MPJE01000003.1:0-5324 GCF_001975465.1 Chlorobium sp. KB01 | reverse complement strand
AAACTTATTTTTGGAATGCAATACCCCCAATTTTGGGCGTCATGAATTATTGAGGTTATCAAAGAAACAACTATCTTTGACAAGAGGCGCCACATAACGGGTTCATGAAGTAAACCGGCGCAAACAGAAAAGCCATCAAGCACAGAATTGTGACCTCAAGCTCCCGCATCCCTGCATGCCTTAATTTCCGGGATGTACGACATACGTTCACGCTGATCCATTTTGGACCGGGCAACAGAACCGTTCAGAGATGGAGTGTCGGGAGTTGCCATTGCACAGTTCAATCCGTTACTGCTCATGCATAAAGAAAAAGCGGAGTTGTTCAGCGAAGAGGAACGGCTTCATAGAGAGAATGAGGCGCTCAGGGAAAAAGTGACCGCGCTTGAAAAAAGAGCATCATCTCTTGAAAAATCCGAAAGAAACCTCAAGCGGGTTCTGGACGCGACGCATGCGGGCTCCTGGGACTGGGAGATCAAAACCGGAAAACTGGCCGTGAATGAAGAGTGGGCCGCCATGATCGGGTTCACCCTTGAGGAGCTTGAACCGATAACGATCAATACCTGGGTGGAACGCTATCATCCGGATGACCTTGCGATCTACAACCAGCTCCTTGAAGAGCATTTCAGCGGTAAAACCGAACATTACGAAATGAAAGCCCGGATGCGTCACAAACTCGGCAACTGGGTCTGGGTGCTTGACCGCGGAAAGGTGTTCGAGCGTGATGCGAAAGGCAATCCGGTGCGGATGATCGGCTCCCATCAGAACATCACACAAAAAAAGGAGTCCGAGAGGGCTGTTGAGGAGAGCCGACATTTCGAGCTGCTTGTATCAGAACTCTCAAATCAGTTCATCACGTTGCACTATGAGAACATTGATGAACTGATCAACAGCACACTCCGCCTCATCGGTAAATTTGTTCTGGCTGACCGAAGCTACATTTTCCAGTTCCGGAACGAACTGGCGCTGATGGACAACTCCTACGAATGGTGCGCTGAAGGCATTGAACCGCAGATCGATCAGTTGCAGGAGATTCCGACCGATATGACTCCCTGGTGGATGGAGCATATCAAAAACAACCGGGTCATCCATATTCCCCGTGTCGCAGAGATGCCAGCCGAGGCCTCTGCAGAAAAAGAGATACTTGAGCCACAGGGCATCAAATCGCTGATCGTCATTCCCCTCATTGCAGGGTCACAGCCATTCGGTTATATCGGCTTTGATGCCGTTTCACAGGAGCGACACTGGCAGCCCGAAATTATTTCAGTGCTGAAACTTGCCGGAAGTATCATTGCCAGCGCCCTGCAACACAAACAGATAGAGCAATTTATCAAGAAAGAGCTTGATCTTGCCATCAGGCTGAGCCAAAGTTCATCCTTCCAGGAGACCCTGAAAATCTGCCTTCATGCGGCAATATCAGCTTCAGGGATGGATTGCGGAGGCATTTACCTTGTCAATCATGAGGAACAGGGATTAATCCTCGCCGATCACGAGGGGCTGTCACAAACATTTGTTAAGCAGGCAGGATACTACCGCTTTGATTCACCAAATGTAAAAAAGATACGGAAAGGGAAGCCCATCTATCAGCAATTCTGCACCCTCAGCTATAAAAAGCATAAATCCATCAGCGAAGAAAAACTGCAAGCCATTGCGATTGTCCCGATCTCCTTCAAGGGTGAGGTCATTGCCTGCCTGAATATTGCCTCCCACTCGCAGTGTCATATTCCGGACTTTTCCCGCATAGCCCTTGAAACCCTTGCCTCCCATATCGGATCGGCCATCATGCAGGCCCATCACGAGAAAGAGATTGAGGCCGCAAAAATAAATCTCGAAACACTCTTCAACACGGTTAAAGATTTCCTCTTCATTGTCAACATGGAGGGCAATGTCATCCACACCAATGACTATGTGCGCAATCGGCTTGGTTACACCTCCGAAGAGCTGCACAACCTGCATGTGCTCTCTTTTCATCCCCAGGATCAACAGGCTGAAGCAAAAGCGAACATTGAGGGGATGCTTGCCGGAACCGAGGTTGCATGCCTGGTTCCGCTGATAACCAAAAGTGGCACTCGCATTCCTGTCGAGACCAAAGTTACACCGGGAATCTGGAACAATCAGCCGGTACTGTTCGGTATGAGCCACGATGTTTCCGAGCGGATGCGATCTGAACTGGCATTGAAGGAGAGTGGAAAACGGTTCAGGGAGCTGACCGAACTTCTTCCGCTGCCGCTGGTTGAAGCAGATAACATCGGACGTATTACCTATTCAAACCAGAAAGGATATGAAATTTTCGGATACAGCAAACAGGAGCTTGATCTCGGAATCTCCTTCTTTCAATTCTGTCCTCCGGAAGATCAGGAGAAATGGCTTGCCGATTTTGAATCGGTAAAGGCCGGAACCACGCAATCGATAAACAAAGAGTATCATGCGGTCAAAAAAGATGGCAACACGTTTCCGATTCTGCTTTATGCTTCATCGATCATTATAAACGGTATAGTAACCGGAGTCCGGGGGATCATCGTAGACCTCACTGAACTGAAAGCTGCGGAAGAGGCGGTAAGAACCAGTTTACTGCAGAAACGGATTGTCAATGAGTTCCAGAGCCTGATCGACAACATCCCCGGAACCGTCTATCGTACCAATGAAGAGGGAAAAACGACCATGCTCTCGATGATCGGTGATTTTGAAGCTCACTATACCATTGCTGATCTTGAAAAGGATCTGTTTGAAACCGGCACAATGATCTATCCGGAGGATCACAATGCGGTATCAGTTTCCAACATGACCCTTAAATCAACCAAAACATCACAGGCCCTGATCTACCGCATCGTTATGAAAAACGGTGAATTGAGATGGATAGAAGACCGCAATACCTCCGTTTTCTCCGCCGACGGTCAGTACAGAGGCGTTGACGGGATTCTGTTTGACATCACCGACCGCATTACGGCGCAGGAGGAGAAGCTTCAGCTTGAATCCCGACTCCGCAAAACGCAACGGCTTGAAACCATCGGTACGCTTGCCGGTGGAATTGCTCATGATTTCAACAATATTCTCACTCCCATCCTCGGTTATTCCGAAATGGGGGAGCTCTGCAGCGACAGAGCGGATTCGATGCATGAGTATTTCACGGAGATCACAAAGGCGGCTGAAAGAGCAAAAAATCTTGTCGCACAAATCCTTACCTTCAGCAGAACAAGTGAATGCTCTCCTGATATTGTCTCGGTTCAATCCGTCATCGAAGAAGCACTGAAGCTGCTCCGGCCATCGATTCCATCGACAATCAGCATTGAGCAGGATATAGAACAATCCTGCCGCAATGTTTTTGCCGATTCATCGCAAATTCATCAGATCATTGTCAATCTGTGCACCAATGCCTTCCAGGCAATGGAAGAGAGGGGCGGGGTGCTTACCATTGAACTCAGGGAGGTCACGCCTGATGCCGACATGCATAAAATGCTCCCGAATCTTCAGGCTGAAAACTATATGCAGCTGCGGATATCCGATACCGGCACAGGGATGGATGAGGCAACAATGGAGCGCATCTTAGAACCGTTCTTTACCACAAAATCCGTCGGAAAGGGCTCCGGACTGGGACTCTCGGTTGTCCACGGCATTATCAAAAGCTTTCATGGGGAGATCACCGTCGAAAGCCGACCCAACGTCGGTTCGACATTTATAGTCTATCTGCCGGTGGTCAATGAAAAAACCGAAAAAACCATCAGGCACAAACTTCCTCCTGAAGGGAAAGGGAGCATCCTCTTTGTTGACGATGAACCGGCAACGCTAAGGATGATGACACTTATGATGACCAGGCTTGGATTCCGTATCGAAGCAAAAAACTCACCGCTTGAAGCGCTTGAGCTGTTCCGGAAAAAACGGGAGCAGTTCAATCTTGTCATTACCGACCTTACCATGCCCGAAATGACCGGCATTGAGTTTGCCAAGCGGCTCCATAAAATCAGCAGCGAGACGCCGGTAATCCTGATGACCGGCTACGGAAAAGATATCGAACCCACCAATGCACTGAGTAACTACGGTATCAGGCGGATCCTGAAAAAACCGATCAATCTGGCTCAGATTGCATCAATAATCAACGAAGTACTGTCAAACACACCACACCTTAACTAATCATTATGAAAATTCTGGTTATTGACGATGACGGCGACGTCAGAAAGTTTATTGTCACCACACTCACCAGGGAAAACCATACCGTTTTTGAAGCCGGAGACGGCAACCAGGGTCTTCAGCTGCTTCAGGAACACAGGGATATCTCGGTGGTGATAACCGACCTCATCATGCCTGAAAAAGAGGGTCTTGAAACGATCATTGAAATCCGCTCGCTTTTGCCGGCAATAAAAATCATGGCCATCTCAGGCGGAGGAATAGTCGGCCCGGATAACTATCTGGTTCTGGCCGATACACTCGGTGCAAACTCCACCCTGAAAAAACCATTCACAGGCAAAGAGTTGCTTGATGCCCTCAGGAACCTGTAACGATCAGCATCGAGAGTGTTGCCGACAGCTTCTGAACCGCTTTATTCAGGAATCATGGAATAAAAGGGCTCCAGGCTATGCTGACTCTCTTCACTCTCGTTGATCACCTCAAAGGTTTTGTTTTTCGCCTTTTCGACCCAGAGCGAGAGCACCAGAAGCTCCGCAACATCAGAGCGGTTGATCCAGCCACTCCACAACCTGTCACCGGTATCAACATGGAGCCGGTGTAGCAGCGGCTCACCATCTTTCAACCCTCCCGGCCTTACTATGGTGAAGGAGCGGTCAACGCCGGAGAATACCTTTCTCACATGCTCTTCGGCATCCCATTTTTTAAGCAGAACACCGGCAAACAGATTGAGCGGATGATACCATCTGGTCACAGCCAATGAGCTGACAAGGGCAAAATGCCTTACCCCTGCTTTGGCAGCCTCATCAACAAGCCTCATCACACCATCACGATCAACCTCTGCGGGGGAGGACTCCCCTGAATAGGAGCCGGAGCCGAGCGCTGAAATAACCGCACTGCACCCCTTCACCGCAACGGCAATATCCGAGGCGCTCTGGATCACCCCGCTGACACACTCTACGTTGTCGCCAAAAAGACTCACGGCTTTATCCCGGTCACGGCAGAAGACTCTGACCGAAACACCATAATGCAGCAGCCGCTTCACAACCCATTGACCGGTTCGTCCCGTTGCCCCGGCCACAAGAACCCTTCCGCTGTAACTATTTTCAGAATTCATGATATCCCCTGTAAAGTGTTGAGATCAAATTATTATGGGCACCTCTATTTATTTATTCCGAAACCCGATTACTGCGTTGGGTGGTGCTCGA
>NZ_MPJE01000002.1:0-2956 GCF_001975465.1 Chlorobium sp. KB01 | reverse complement strand
GATTTCGAGCACCACCCAACGCAGTAATCGGGTTTCGGAATAAATAAATAGAGGTGCCCTCAATTCACTGAAGGTGATGACAATATCATCCCGGTTCCCCGCATTCACGGCCCCGTCAGCCGGACTGATCTGAGTAACCGTTGGAACAAGAATGTCCGCTTTCACTGCATCGGCAAACTGGAACTGCTCAAATCCGCTTACCCGGTCCGACCCGTCACGATCCGCACGCTTGTCGGTAATCGTGTAGGTATCGGTTGCTCCATCATAGCTGATGCTGTAATCACTGAAATTTCCGCTGTACACAGCCTTATCCGTTCCGTCACCTCCACTGAGGATGTCATCTCCTGCGCCGCCGGTAACGGTATCATTACCACTACCGCCATAGAGCGAATTACCGGCACGGTTACCCTTTATGGTGTCATTACCCGAACCGCCATTGACCATTTCAAGCGTTACTCCGAAAGCAATACCGAGGTTATTGGAGCCGTCATAAAGATCCGAACGGGTGCCGGTATTGATATAGTGAAGCGTTGAGTAACTGCCCGGTGTCAGGTCGATGGTACAATCCGTACTGAAGTTGGAGATATCAATGGTATCGGTTCCGCCGGAGTCCCAGATGCTTTTGTAAAACGGAGTGGCGGGATCATACGTGTAGATCGTATTCCCTGTCCGGTAATTATTGTTGGTTCCGTAGAGGTATTGGATAGCCTCTATATCATAAACCATCAGGGTTTCAGGAACAACGGCGATGTATTCCTGCAGGCTTGTATCGAAAAACCATGTCTGAAAATCATTGTAGGACATGACCGAATAATTCCGGTAATCAAGAGATGCCGGAAAATAGATTTCGGAACTGCTACTGCCCTCACTGTAATTCCCCGGATGTTTAAGCCCGAGTCCATGCCCTGTTTCATGAATCAGGGAGTAATAGTTGAAAGAGCCCGATGTCCATGAGCTTCCGGTTGCAAACAGTGGATTGATCCATACATCGCCTGCGCTTGCCCATGTACTGTCAGGAAAATAACACCACCCCCAGTAGCCGTCCACGGCGGAAGAAAATGCCAAACGAAAATCACCGACACTGTCGGGCTCATCAGCGACCTCTGTGAAGTTGAGAAGGGCAACATCGGCCCAGGTTTGCAGTGCGTGATTGACTTCTGCGATTTGCGCGGCTGTCAGCCCGAAATGCTCCTCGGCCTCCTGCTCCAGCATATCACTGTATTCAGCCTGCCATACCGGTGTGGAATTAGTAGTCCAGGTGAAGCTGTAGGAGAGCGATACGGAGGAGTTGGAACCGGCACTCCATTTTTGAAGCTCGGTACTGAGCAGTGCATCAAGAGTGGTTACACCGCTCAGAGAAAATGTGGTTGTAGCTGAAGAGGTGAAGGGAGTTGGCATAACGGTGTCACTTGTTTAAACCAAATTAATACACACCGTCCGGAGTTCTCCCCTCTCTCTGGCAAAGCGATAACCCTCCACCACAACGAAAAGGGTGCATGGCCCCCATCCAAGATCTGATTGATCAATTCCGGCAAACCCGACACACCACTACGCTTTCACGAAAACCTGTGATGGAAACACAAGCATCAATTATTGTTGAAGTTAAGGAATCTTTTCGTGAATAACACAGGATAAATACTCACTCAGCTTCACGCAGCCCGTCCGCTCCCGTCGCAGGGATAGCGATAGTCGAGTTCGTCACAAAAAGGGTCAATAAAACGGTTTTGCGTTTCACGCTCAACGATGCCGATAATGCGTATTGCAACACCTCCCGGTGGCTGCTCCTGGTGGGACCAACATGACTAATACCCCCTTGAGTGTGTATTTTATTTGATCCCGTTTACACGTAAACCTGCCGCAAACAAATAATGCGTTATGGATGGCTGTATTTTCAGCAGAGTCAGTATTTTTCCAAGGGTAGTTTTACCGTCAGTTTCCCCCCGAGGAGCCTCTGACCTTGCAAATGCAGATCCTGAAGAGCTTTCACAAGTTTACGCAGTCATGAACGTCCCCTCGCTACCGGCACTCTACCGGTTTTTATCGGCGCTTTCTGAACGTCCCAGCACCGCATAGATCAAAAGTCTGTACTCTGATTTTTTTTATCTTATTTTGTAATTATATTCTTGTAGCCTGTGTTGCATGAAGGTCGGCTCCAAGCCGTTGAAGGGTATCCTTCCTAGTACAATAATGGGCTTTTTTTATTTACTTTATTTTCAGGCAGTTATCGCCCGATAACTTTTTTTGCCGGTTGTAATAATTACCCCCACTTTTCTACTTTTCAAAGTCATACAAGTCCTGCACCATAGCTACCTGGTCGCTGATATATTCATTGACAACCATGGAAGGCTTGAAAGCGTCTTACCCGGATTCGTTGTCAGTCAGGACGAAGAGGACTTAGTTGAAGCTGTTATGTACGTCCCGCTCCCCCCTCACAGGGGTATAGATAATGTGCAGAGCCGAAGAGCAGTGAACTGGCGTAACAAGTGCAGTTTGTTATGACCGTCCCCTCATCGGCACACGTAAACCTGCCGCAAACAAATGGTGCGTTATGGATGGCTGTATTTTCAGCAGAGTCCGTTCCTTCAAGGGTAGTTTTACCGGTAGTTTCCCCCCGAGGAGCCTCTGACCTTGCAAATGCAGATCCTGAAAAGCTTTAACAAGTTTACATAGTTATGAACGTCCCCTCGCTACCGGCACGGCCTTGTTGAAAAATGCTCTCGTATTCATGCTTCGTGTGCTCTGTTGGAGAAAATGTGTCTGTGTATTTGCATTCGAAGCCTACAAGCCCGTTTTGATTGCCGATCATCACATCAAAAGCTACGTCGAATGCTGAATTATCATTCGTAAAGTTTTCTTTGGGAGCATATTCAAACACAACATTCATGACTTTAGTCAAATCAGGCCAGAATTGCTGTAAAACTTTCAAAGCAAGATCTTTATCTGCTTTTAACTCCCC
>NZ_MPJE01000026.1:0-20207 GCF_001975465.1 Chlorobium sp. KB01 | reverse complement strand
ACATTAACTCGCTAACTCAACAAGGCATTTTCTCCATTTCCATCTGAGGCAAAACAGAATAATGTGCTGACATGGCAACTGCAACTTGCTAACCCGATGGGAAATTTAAGCCGAAGTAAAGAGCAGATGATTTCCATCGAAAACATCAGGAAGCTGACAGCGTTTATCAGAGAGAAGCGTGATGAAGACAGAATGCACGTTTATACCGGCGATAATATCGGCTATTACGGAGAAAACGAAAAATATATACGTGGTCTGCCGGGTAATATCAACTACTGGTCTGGATGTCAGGCTGGTTTATGCGTTGTTGGTATCGACAGTATCGGAAACGTAAAAGGATGCGAGTCTCTCTATGATGATATTTTTATAGAAGGGAATCTTCGTAAAGAAACACTCTCTGAAATCTGGTTTAACGAGAACAACTTTTCCTATAACCGGAAATTTGATCCTGCATTATTGGCAGGAAAATGCAAAAAGTGTGATATGGGAATATTCTGCAAGGCCGGTTGCCGAGGTGCCTGCTATTTTACCAAACAAGATTATTTTGAAAATGCCTACTGTATCTATGAAATGAGTTCAAATCATCAAACCGGAATCGTTTGAGTGAACGACACCATTCTGAACAGTATCTACTGACAACATGTGTTGTTTCTGCTTTTCTTCTGTCAGTTTTTCTGTACCCCTTCATTTACAGCTTTTGATGTCTGATATTGCGGGCGATCTGTTCGACAATGAGCTTAAAGCGTGAGCCTTGTCTCTGGCGAAATCAGTGCCTTTATCCCTCAGGTTGATCGGGTAATCCGACGGTCAGTTGCCTCTCCTATTTCGGGCGAAGGGCTTCAACCGGATTCAGGTTTGCTGCTTTCCAGGCGGGGAAGAGTCCGAATGCCATACCGATGGCGGAGCAGACGATCATGGAGACGGTTATCCAGAGGATGGGAAAAATGGGCGGGAGATTGAATTTAAAGGCTAAAATATTACCGGCCGAGACGCCGACAAGCACGCCGATCAACCCTCCGGCGATGGAGAGAAAGAGTGCCTCAAAGAGGAACTGGCGGAGAATGGTGGTTCGGGGAGCGCCGATCGATTTTCTGATTCCGATCTCCCGGGTTCTCTCGGTGACGCTGACAAGCATGATGTTCATGATGCCTACTCCGGCGGTCAGCAGTGCCATAAAGCTGATAATGAATGCCCCGGTACTGATAGCAATCTTGATATCGCGGAAGGAGTCGATGAGCGATTCGTTGGTTCTGATTTCAAAGTCGTTGATATCCTTTATGGTGAGCCCCCGGGCAAGACGCATGGCGCCGATTGCCCGGTCGATGGTCTGCTGATACTCTTTGCGTGACAGCGCTTCAACCGTTATGCTGAGGCTGCTCTTTTCGTTGATGTGCTGAAGGAAGCGGGTTATGGGGATAAGCACAAAGTTATCCTGACTCTGGCCGAACGCAGCCCCTTTTTTTACGAATACACCGGCAACAGTGTAGACTTCTCCGTTGACCTTGATGAATTTGTTCAGCGGGTTTTCACCGGAAGGGAAGAGGGTTTCGGCAAGCTCGCTGCCGATGACGGCGCTGTTTCTTGCCGTACGGATATCATTTTCCGACAGGTTTCTTCCGGCTGCGATTGCGAAGCCGTTTGATGCAGCAAAGTTTTCATCACCGCCGGTCATGGCAACATCCGGGTTGGTGGTGCGGTTGGCATATTTTGCCAGATTGGCAGGTCTGACAATGATGAAGCCGATATTGCGGACTCTGCCTTCCATATATTTCCGGAAGAGGAGCGCCTGCTTGTAGGTGATCTCTTTGCGGTTGGCATAGAAGTTCCGGCTGTGTCCGCTGCCGAATACCATTGCGGGGTCTTTCTGTATCTGGAAGGTGTTGGCTCCGAGGCTGGTGAGGCCTGATTCAACGCTTTTATCAATGGCATCCAGTGCAGTCATGACGGCAATGATGGAGAAGACGCCTACGGCCACCCCCATGATGGTCAGCCATGAGCGGAGCTTGTTGACAGTCAGGGAGGTGATCGCCTGGATGACCGTTTCACGTAATAGCATCAATTCTCCTATTCATAACGCAGTGAGTCTGCCGGGTCGAGCTTTGAGGCTGTTACAGCCGGAGCGAGGCCCGAAACAATGCCGGTCAGTACCGAAACGGCAAGACTTGCCATGACAAGGTTCAGTGAGAATTCAACGGGAAAGTCAGGCATGATTTTTTCAATAGCAAACGTTAAGGAGAGGGAGGTGACAAGCCCGACAAATCCACCAATGAGACAGATCATCACCGATTCAACAAGAAACTGCAAAAGTATGGTCTGCCGTCTGGCTCCGAGCGCCTTGCGCAGTCCAATCTCCCTGGTGCGCTCCTTGACGCTGACGAAGGTGATGTTCATGATGCCGATTGCGCCGACAAAGAGCGACATGCCGGTGATGAAGATACCGGCAACAGCAATTCCGTTTTTAATAGGATCAAGCTGGCTCTTGAAGGCCTTCTGCTCGTTGATCGAGAAGTCTGCCTCTTTTCCTGCAGGAATTCTCCGGATGCGTCGCATAAGTCCAAGCAGCTCCTCCTTAGCAGGTTCGACCCGGCTCTGCACCTTTATTTTGACCCTGATGGTGGTGAACATATTCTTGCCGTAGATCCGCTCAAAGGCGCCAAGCGGCATGATGATCTGGTTGTCAAAACTGAAGAGCCCGAGAAACTTCCCCTGTTTTCTGAATGTTCCGATAATACGGCACTTGCGGCTCTTGAGCTGGATCGATTTACCGAGTGCTGACTCATTGGGAAAGAGCCCGGTTGCGATGTCATCTCCTACAACACAGACCATTTCACTTCCGGCGGACTCTGCAGGGGTAAAGAACCTGCCTGCTGAAAGCGCTCCGGATGCAGTCTGCAGGTAGTCATGGGTGGTGCCGAGGGAGAAAACCTGCTCAAGGTTCCGGTCACGGTATTTTGCGGTTGCAATATAGGTTGACATCTGCGGCACGGCAATGGAGAGTTCGGAGCGCGGATCATCGGCGATGATCCTGTTGAGCTGGGCGGCATACTCTGTTTTCAGGTCGGGACGGTTGCGGTAGAGCCACCACTGGCCCATGGTGCTCCATGAGGATTTCTGTACATAGATGACATCGTAGCCGAGCATGGCCAGACTTTTTTCAAAACCGCGATCAATGCCGTTGATTGCCGTTCCCATCATGGTTATGGCGACAATGCCGATAATGACACCGAGCGCGGTAAGAAATGAGCGGGTTTTATTTGCCCTGATCTGGAAGAGGGCCATTTTCAGGCTCTCTGCGGTTTCGTACCGGAACTGTTGGTAGTTCAGGTTCATTGCCGCTTGTCGCTCTCAATTTTTCCATCCCTGAGCCGGATGATGCGGCGGGTGTATCGGGCGATATCCTCCTCATGCGTTATGAGGATAATGGTGTTGCCTGCCTCGGAGAGTTCGCCGAAGATCTTCATGATCTCATGGCTGGTTGCGGTATCGAGGTTTCCTGTGGGCTCATCGGCCAGAATAATTGAGGGCTTGTTGATGAGCGCCCTCGCGATGGCGACCCGCTGAATCTGTCCGCCGGAGAGCTCTGCGGGTTTGTGCGTTATCCTGTCGCCGAGGCCTACCCTCTGGAGCGCTTCTCTTGCACGGGCCTCACGCTCTTCAGGAGCGACGCCGGCATAGATCAGCGGCAGCTCGACATTGCGCAGGCAGTTGAGGCGGGGAAGGAGGTTGAAGGTCTGGAAGACGAAGCCAATTTCGCGGTTCCTGATACGGGCGAGTTCATCATCATCCATCTCGGCAACCTGCTGACCGTTGAGCTCATAGACGCCGGAGGTTGGAGTATCCAGGCATCCGATGATATTCATGAGTGTTGATTTTCCGCTGCCGGATGGTCCCATGATTGCCGCGTAGTCATTCCGGCTGAAGTCGAGGTTGATCGAGTCAAGAGCTTTTACAACCTGGTCGCCCATTTCGTAGAACTTGCAGAGCGACTGCATGGAGATGATTGATGGTGTCGGCATTCCTGGCTCTATTGCTGCTGCTTTTTGACAAGGCGGCCATCCGAGAGCTCTGTGGTAATGGCGGTGTAGCTGCCGGAAACCACCTCCTCTCCTTTTTTAAGCCCCCCGGTGACGATGATATGGGTGTTGTCCGTTGTACCGGTTTTGACCGGGCGGAACCAGGCTTTGCCGCCATTGATAACAAAGACACCCTGCCGGCTCTCCGGAGCCCTGGTTTTGGAGATTATGGTGATGTCGCTTTTTTCAGGCTTTACTATTTGTGCAGCGGTACCGCTGCTTCTCATCGTTACGCTCTGGATGGGAACAACGAGCGCATCTTTTACCCGCTGAGCCTCAATATCCGCAGTAGCACTCATACCGGGTTTCAGGAGCCGGTCATGATTGAAGATTCGGATTTTAACCGAGAAATTGGTGACCTCCTCCTGGGTTCCGGCAGCTTTCGAGATGGCTGAATTGGATATTTCATGCACAATACCCCTGAAGATACGATCCCCGTAGGCATCAACCGTTATTGATACGGGATTGCCCGCTTTGACATTCACGATATCGTTTTCATTGACTTCAACCTTGACCTGCATGCTGTCGAGGTTTGCCAGTCGCAGTACCTCCGTTCCGGGAAACTGACCCGTTCCGACCACCCGCTCACCGGGCTTGCTGTTCAGGGCGATAATGGATCCGCTGATCGGAGCCCGGACAATGCTCTTTTTAAGCCGGTCCTGGTTCTGGTCCAGAAGACTTTTGTTCTGTGCTATGGTATAGAGCGACGACTGGTAGGTGGCCCGTGCTGCCTGTGCATTGGTTTTTGATGCAATGAAGTCGGACTCGGAGATCAATCTTTCCCTGTAGAGCAGTGAAGCCTTGCGGAAATCATCTTCAGCCTTGAGTTTCCGTGACTGTGCTTCAAGGTTCTGTGAGCGGGCTGCATTAAGCTGTGCAAGGCTCTGTTCAACCTGGTTGATGTAGATGTCGGGCTGAATTTTAAAGAGCAGATCGCCCTTGTTCACACTTTGACCATCCTTGACGGGCAGTTCAATTATTTCACCCGAGACGTCGGGCGACATGGCAACAACAAGCTCGGGTTCTATTTTCCCGGTTGCCGTAACAAGATGGACTACCTCTTTGATAAAGGCCTTTTCGGTTGTTACCACTACCGGTTTTTCCCTGAGCCGGATCACGGCAAAGAGCACCCCTCCGGCGATTACAAGTGCGGCACACCCTAACAGTATGTTTCTTCTGTTTAAAAGGGATTTCTGTTTACTCATTGTTATGCTCTGCTGAATTCATGTTGGTTATTGCAGTGGTATGCCTGATCGGTAATCAAGCACACTTCTCTGCAGTGCAAGGTTGTAGGTGGCCTGGGAGAGGTTGGAGCGGGCACTGAAACGTGTTGCTCTTGCCGAGCTGAGTTCAATAAAGCCTGCCGCACCGAGTTCATGCTTTCTTTTAACCCCTTCATAAGCTGAATCGGCAGCGGCCATACTCGCCTTTGCGGCTTCAATCTGAACGAACGCCGAGTTGTATTCACTTGCGGCCTGCTGGAGATCAATGATGATATTGTATTTAAGGTCTTCAGTGTCGAGCTCACGGTTCAGATAGTTGATTCTGGATGACTGAACGTTGTAGCTGGTCTGAAAGCCGTCGAAGATCGCCCAGGAGAGGTTGATCCCTATGTTGTAGCCGATTGTCTGCCGAAGTTGATCGGAAACAGACGGAAATGTTGATTCAGAGATTCTTCCGCCGATGTTCTGGCTGAGAGAGGCGGTTCCGGAGCTGCCTGTGGTGATATTTAAATCGAGCTTGGGATACCAGGCGGCTCTGGCGCTGGTGATCTGCCATTTTGCTGCTGATGTCTCAAGCCGGCTGCCTTTCAGGTCCATGCGCTCTTCAAGGGCAAGGTTGATCAGCTTGTTGATATCGGGTTTGCTCTCGGGCGGTTTTTTCAGCTCTTCGGGAAGCGGTTCAAGGATAAAAACGGTTTCGGGATCGATCTGCAGTCTGCGCAGCAGTTCAAGCCTGCTGTGCTGGAGGCGGGTTTGGGCTTTGATGACCGAAAGGTTGCTCTGTGCGGCCTCAGCCTGCTGCTGGTAGCGATCGATCATGGATTTCAGCCCGATCTGAAACTGCCTCTCGGTAAGGGTCAACTGGTCCAGAGTTGACAGATGATTCTCCTTTGCGATTTCAAGCAGCTCACGGTCAAGCAGTACCTGGTAGTATGCCTGGGTTACATCAAAAGCGACCGTCTGTATGGCACGCGAGAGGGAGTACTCGGAAGCGCGTTTTCTCTGCAGTGCAGCCTGCAGTGAAGCATAGTCCCTGAAGCCGTTGAAGAGGTTGAGAGAGGTCGAGAGCGTCATGTTGACGGTTTCACTCTCTGTCCTGATTTTCGATATAGGTTCTCCGGGGAAAATTTGCGAATAGGACTGGTTGAGTGTATAGGGAGTGTAGCTGGCTGAAAGGGAGAGTTTCGGCAGAAAACTCCCGTAACTTCTCAGCACATCAGCACTCTGGAGCTTTACGTTATTTGATGCTTTAAGGGTTGATGTCGCATTTTTCAATGCTATCTCAATGCATATGGGGAGTGACAACTTTTTCGCAACAACTTCAGCGCCCGTTGCGGTTACGGGGAGAGCTGATAAAAGCGCTGCAAAACAGAGATATAACAGGAGTCTGGAAATCAAGTGACTTGGCGATGACCCGATTGTGTGTCTGGAGCAAGGAATCTTCATAATCTGTAAATGGTAGAGTTCTATACCTGTAAAGCCGCGTTAATAGTTCCATGCAGAGGGGTTTGGTCGTGTAACTTCAGAGCCGTTCAAGCAGCGAATCAATCTCCTGCTGATAGTGTTCAGCGTTCTGCGGCTTGAGCAGGATGAGCATGGTATAGATCCGGATCGCCTTTTTGTAGGCTCCCTGGGCAGTGAAAAGGGTTGCAAGTGTCTCTGTCGGAACGGCAATGGCCATATCGTCTGAAAATGGCAGCTTCTGCTCCAGAAGCGGAGTAGGGTCGGCGTTCTCGGTAGTTTTTACCGGTTCGAACTCCATGAGAGCGGCGGTGAGTTTTTCAAGCTCATCGGTAACGGGGTCAAACATCGTTTCCGGAGTGCCTGGATCCTGTGCAGCAATGATAGCCTGAAGCTCCAGAAGCTCCTGCCATGCCACCTGATTTGCCGGCGCAATGGTGCAGCATTTTCTGAGATACTCTCCGGCAAGCGAATAATTTTCGATGCCTCTCTGTGCTTTGGCGTAGAGCAGGCAGAAGAGATAGGAGTCCGGAAAGTGATCGATATATGGCTTGAGCTTTTCAATACCCGATTCGCATCTTCCCCGTGAAATGTCGAGTGAGACCTCTGCAAAAAAAAGGTGGGGATCGCTCATCATGGCATGCTCATTTGCCGGAGCGCTGTCGTAATCGGAAAAGGTCATGAGCGTTGTTCACAGCCTGGGTTGCAGGGGGTGCTCCCGTTCATTGCCAGTTCCAGCAGCCGCGTGGCAAGTTCGGGGAACGGGACTCCGCTGGCCTCCATCAACTTCGGGTACATACTGATATCGGTGAAGCCCGGAATGGTATTGACCTCGTTGAGTATGATGCTTTTGCTCTCTTCATCAACAAAAAAATCGATTCGCGACATGCCCCGGCATCCGAGAGCCTTGTATGCCCTGAGAGCAAGCGCTCTGACTTTTTCCTGGAGCACGGAGGGAATGCGGGCAGGAATGAAGGTTTTTGCGCTGTTGTGAATATACTTGTCCTCATAGTCATAGAAGTCGCTGCCGGGCTCGATCTCTCCGCATACCGATACCTCCGGCTGCGCATTGCCGAGAACAGCCACTTCAATCTCCCTGCCTTTTATGGCCTTTTCGACCAGTATTTTTGTGTCGAGCGTGCACGCGGTTTTCAGGGCGAGAGGGAGCTCCGCCGGATTATGCACCTTTGAAATACCGACAGAGGAGCCGAGGTTTGCCGGTTTGATGAAGAGGGGGTACTCAAACTCTCTGTCGATACGGGCATGAAACGACTCCGGATCGGCAAGGTAATCAATGCTTAAAAGCGTTATTCCGGGCGCGACAGCTATGCCTGCATCGGCTACGCACAGTTTGGTAAGGGCTTTGTCCATCGTCACAGCCGAGGCCAGAACCCCGCATCCGGTATAGGGAATGGCGCAGGTGTCGAGGAATCCCTGGATCCGTCCGTCCTCGCCATAGGAACCATGGAGCACCAGAAAAGCCACATCGATTCCGGTAGCGGTGAAGTTGCGGTCGAAAGGGTGCTGCCCGGACTCCTTTGTCATGCGACGGAGGGTTTTGCCGGCGGCGTCAAGTGAAGAGCTTCTCAGCAGCGTTGCAAGGTCAAAGTTCAGAATATCACGGGCAATGCCATCCAGCAGCCACTCTCCGTCATGCGTGATATAGATCGGGATAACCCGGTAGCGGTCAGCATTGATGTTTGCAGCAATTGATTTTGCTGATATAATCGAGATTTCGTGTTCAGCAGATTTTCCACCAAAAATGATTGCGACGGTTACAGGTGCCATGTGGAGCTATAAGGGTTTAGTGATAACGTGATTGATGTTCTACAGCGATACAGCGGTTTTCAATAACAAACAGACCTGCTTCGCGTGCTTTCCCGGCGGCCTCCATGTTACTGATACCTGACTGCATCCAGATAACCTTTGCTCCGATTGAGATCGCTTCATCAACTATTGGCGGAACATCCTCCGCTTTACGGAAAATATTGACAATCTCAATTTTCTCCCGGATCTCCGGCGGCATGAGCAGGAGAGAGGGGTAGCAGCGTAACCCAAGGACCTCTTTGCTATTGGGATTGACAGGATAGATGGTATATCCCTGCTCCATCATATAGCGTGCAACCTGGTAACTCGGCCGATCGGGTTTCGCAGATATTCCCGCAACAGCAATGTGGCGAAACGAGGTGAGGATGTGCTCTATAACCGCTCTCGGCATGGATCAGACGGAGACATTGGATATTGTGTAACAATGATTACTGAAACAAAATACCTGTCTGGCTTGATACAAACAATCCACAGTTCAAAAATAATAGGAAAATAAGGAGGGCTTCGGTTTCTGTGCGCTCTATGAGGGCGGTGAAGGAGAGAGAACGGCAAAAGGAAACGAACTGAAAAATTGATTCGTTACCTTTGAGTGAACGGGTTGATAAAACAGCGTTGCTTTTTCAGGGAATTCTCATCGGAGGGCTCTTGTCATGTTTTCATTCCGCATTTCGGCGATCACCGGATGGTGCACCTTCTGCTTCCTGCTTCTGCTCAGCGGCTGCAGCAGTGTCTATGTCTCCTCGGACTTTGATCCATCCATAGACCGGTCACGATATGTTACCTATAACTGGTCCGCCGGGGAGGAGGGCAAAACGGACAAGGCCTCCCTGGAGATCTCTCCTTTTGTTTACAATCGTACCCGCCGCTCGGTAGATCGCGAACTGGCAGCCAGGGGGTATCTGCTTCAAAAAAAGGGTCAGGTTGATTTTCTGGTCAAAATTCAGCTGCAGAAAGCTGTCGTCAGCTCGATCTATCTTGAACCGTATTATACCCCTCGCTACTCTTTCAGGGCTTATCGTAACGGTAGTCGCTATTTTGCCGAGCCGTTCTGGCAACCCTATGGTTCAGCTGCCTGGGTTCGCTACCATGAAGAGGGATATCTTGTGATTGATATTATTGACGCACTCTCCGGTGCTCCTGCCTGGCGGGGTTCATCATGGGGTGTAATCAGGGATCATCAGGATGCAGAGATCATGCAGCAGGATATCGACCGGATGGTCTCTCCTATTCTTGAAAAGTTTTCCCCCCTGAAAAAAAAGAGGTGAATGCCTTTTGAGTCCTGGTGGCGCAAGCAGCGCGGTTTGCCAGCAAGGAAATGGTTGCGGCTTCGCTCTCTTTTTTGTTGCCATATCCTTTTCAGCTATCTTGAGCAGTTGAATGTGGCGCTTGCGATGAATACCGTGAACTGTTTTACTGCTTGTGAATCCTCTTTTTTCAAAGGTTTATTGTGTTGACACCGGTTTTCATACTGGCGAAGAGAACATGGCGTTCGACCGGATGATGATGGCGGCATTTCTTGATGGACGGTTTCAGGCGCGTTTCGGATACGGGAGTTGTCTCTGGCGTTTCTATGCATGGAGACCATTTGCCATTACACTGGGCTACAATCAGCGAGAGTCGGATATTGATATGAGAGCCGCTGCGGCGGCGGGTATTGATGTTGTCCGGAGGCCGACCGGCGGCAGAGCGGTTTTTCATGCTGAAGAGTTTACCTACAGTTTCATTACTGATTCATTGGCAGAGAACAGCACCCACTACCGGATGGTCCATGAGGTGATCAAGCTTGCTCTTGAAGCGCTCGGCATCCGGGCGGAGTTCTGCCGTTCCACCCTTTCCGGGCCGGATCAGGTACCCGGCAGCGGGTCGGTCAGCTGTTTTACGGCTTCTGCCCGCTATGAACTGCAGGTAGATGGTCGTAAACTTGTCGGGTCGGCTCAGCGCAGAACAGGGGATATTCTGCTGCAGCATGGCTCGCTTCCTCTTTCTGTCACGCACAGGGAGCTTTGGCGTTATATTGCCTCTCCGGATGGAGATGCTCGCGAGCGTGTCAGCAACGAGATGGAGCAAAAAAGCACCACGCTTGAAGAGATTCTCGGTTACATTCCGCCATATCAGCGCATTGCAGAATTGATGCTGCAATCGGCAGGAGTAGAGCACCGTCTGGAGCCGGTAGTGCTTCAGCCCGACGAATTATCGGATTTTCTTGAAGGTTATGATTATACACAATCCATTAAGCAGCAAGCATCATGAACAGACGCGTTCAGCATAAAGCAGCTCATGTAACGACCAGAAGACTGCTTGATATGAAGCAGGGGAAAGAGAAAATATCAGTTCTGACAGCCTATGACTATACCATGGCCAGAATTCTTGATCGTGCCGGAGTTGATGTTATTCTTGTGGGAGATTCTGCAAGCAATGTTTTTGCCGGGCACAGTACGACCCTGCCGATTACCATCGAGGAGATGATCTATCATGCCAAAGCGGTGGTCAAGGGGGTTCAGGATGAGAGCAACAGGGCAATGGTGGTGGTGGATATGCCGTTCATGAGCTACCAGATTTCAGGAGATGAGGCCCTGCGCAATGCCGGAAAGATTATGAAGGAGCATGAGTGCGATGCGCTGAAGCTTGAGGGAGGCATGATCATTGCCGATACGGTGAAACGAATCACTGATGTCGGTATTCCTGTCATGGGTCATCTCGGGCTCATGCCGCAGTCGATCTACAAATACGGAAGCTACAAGGTGAGGGCAGAGGAGGAGAGGGAGGCTGACCAGCTTCTTGAAGATGCACGCGCACTTGAGGAGTCGGGTGCCTTTGCGGTTGTGCTTGAAAAAATCCCATCGGCGCTGGCCGCTGAAGTTACCCGCTCACTGACCATTCCGACTATCGGAATCGGTGCCGGTGTAGAGTGTGATGGCCAGGTTCTTGTCATCAATGATATTCTTGGTCTCAACAGGGAGTTTCATCCCCGATTCGTCCGGCAGTATGCCGACTTGAATACGGTGATTGAAGATGCGGTCAAGTCCTATGTTCATGATGTCAGAGAGCGATCTTTTCCTTCAGCGGATGAAAGCTATTGAACGGGAGTGCCCGGCAACTCTTTTCTGTTTAAAAGCTTGATGAAAGATTGTACTTTTCATATCAACACCCATTCCAAGGCGTTTTGCCGGTTTTGGGTAATTTTTTCCCGGATGCTGGATATTTCTCTTTATGGCTGATGCTGGCAAGAAAAAGCTTCTAAAACGTTATCCTCCTTTTCTGAAAAACAGCTCAAAGGACCGGTTACAACTGTTTCCGTTTGTTTCGCGTTCGTTTGTTCCATCGGTTTTTACCGTCATGAACATGGTCAGCGGCTATATCTCGATTGTCATGTCAGGTGAGGGGAGTTTTGTCGCCGCCTGCTGGTTTATCATTCTGGCCGCTTTTTTTGATACGATCGACGGTCTGGTTGCAAGAGTTACCAAAGGGACTTCCGATTTCGGTTTTGAGCTTGATTCGCTTTCAGATCTTGTCTCTTTCGGTGCAGCTCCGGCCTATCTGGTCTACAAATTCGGTCTTGAGGGATTGCCGGGCATGACCGGGATTTTTGTCAGCTCCCTGCTTATGATCGGCAGCGGACTTCGACTTGCCCGTTTCAACATCAGCATGATTGATTACAAGAAGGAGTCCTTTTCCGGTCTTCCGACTCCTGCCCAGGCTTTGACCATAACCGGATTTGTGCTCTGGATGAGTGGTGATCCGCTCTTTCCCCTCAATATGATGAAGAGTGTTCTGGCATGGCTCTCCACCGCTCTTGCCCTGCTCATGGTCAGCAAGGTCAACTATGATGCACTGCCCAAGCCGACGGCGGAATCCTTCCGCCGTAAACCTGTACAGATGTCGCTCTACATTGTGGCAATGTTTTGTGTTCTTGTCTTTCACTCGAAAGCTTTTTTTCTTGCCATGTTGTTGTATATTCTGCTCGGTATTGTACGGTCAATCACACTGCTCTATCGTCAGTGGCAGACCTGATTTTTTTTCATCAACCATCCGCGTGATAATGCCCTATACTGCAAAAATAAAGGTGACCCTGCGCCAGTCCATACTTGATGTTCAGGGCAAGGCTGTCGAGCATGCTTTGAAAAATCTCGGGTACCAGAGTGTTGAGTCGGCAAGGATCGGCAAATATATCGAGGTAACTATCAATGAAGAGGATCCGGTTCAGGCTGAACGTATCGGCAACGAGATCTGTCAGAAACTTTTATCGAATCCGGTAATGGAGAATTACTCTCTGGAGCTGGAAAAAGTAAATTAATTACCACTCTCAACCATGGCTGATGTAACTGTAGGGGTCGTCGTATTTCCGGGTTCAAACTGTGATCATGATACCGAGCATGCTGTTGCCTCCTTTGACGGCGTGCGGCCGCTCATGCTCTGGCATAATGAACATGATCTGCAGGGGGTGAAGGCGATTATTCTGCCCGGCGGCTTTTCCTATGGCGACTATCTCCGTGCCGGATCAATTGCCCGTTTCTCTCCCATCATGCAGGAGGTTATAGAGTTTGCCCGCAAGGGGTTCCCTGTGCTCGGCATCTGCAACGGATTTCAGGTGCTGCTTGAGAGCAAGCTTCTCGAAGGTGCGCTGTCGCGCAACCGCGACAAGAAGTTTCTCTGTACACAGACCACCATCAAGGCGGTGAACTGCTCGACCATCTTTACTTCGCTCTACAGCGAGGGTCAGGTTCTGAGAATTCCTATTGCGCATGGAGAGGGAAACTATTTTGCGCCGGCCGAGGTCATTGAAAGCCTTGAAGAGCATGAGCAGATTGTGTTCAGATACTGCGATGCCGAAGGCAATGTGAGTGACGGGAGCAATCCGAACGGTTCGGTGAAAAATATTGCCGGTATCATCAACCGTCAGGGCAATGTGCTCGGTCTGATGCCGCATCCCGAGAGAGCCAGTGAGAAGCTGCTCGGTTCGGATGACGGACGCTCACTCCTTGCATCACTCTTTCGCCATATTGCCGGAGTCTGAAGGGTTCACTCCATTCACTCACAAGTTAAACCGGAACCTGTCGTGACGCAGAAATACAAGGTGTTCTCCTGGCTGCTTTTTGATTTTGCCAATACCTCTTTCAGCGTGATGATGGTGACCTTTGCTTTTCCCCTCTACTTCAAGAATGTCATCTGCGCCGGGGAGCCTTCCGGCGATGCGCTCTGGGGCTTCAGCGTCAGCCTCTCCATGCTGCTTGTTGCGCTCATTTCGCCTGTGCTCGGTGCTGCGGCGGACTATTCGGGAAAACGAAAACGCTTTCTTTTCGTTTTCACCCTCACCTCGGTTGTTGCAACAGCCCTTCTTTTTTTTTCCGGACCGGGTACGGCGTTCAGTGCTGCGGCACTCTTTATTCTTGCCAACATGGGATTTGAGGGCGGTCTGGTTTTTTATGACGCCTACCTCAAGGAGCTTGCCTCCGACAAGAGTCTCGGCAGGGTATCCGGCTATGGATTTGCGATGGGCTATCTTGGCGCCCTCTCCATCCTGCTGCTTATGAAACCGCTTCTCAGCGGGGGTATTGTGCTCTCCAATGCATCGAATATCCGGCAGAGCTTTCTCTGGGTGGCACTCTTTTTTGCCCTGTTTGCCACACCGCTCTTTCTCTCGCTCCGCGACGGGAAGAGGGAGGTGCGTTCCCCGCTCTCATTTGCGGCGATCGGCCGTTCCGTCAAAGAGGTGCAGTATACGGTTCGCCATATCATGAACTATCCCGATCTTGCCCGCTTCCTTCTGGCCTACTTTTTCTATAATGACGCTATTTTAACCGTCATCGCATTTTCGTCGATCTATGCCCAGAATACCTTCGGCTTTACAACCGGCGAGCTGATTGTCTTCTTCATGCTCGTCCAGACAACGGCGATTGCCGGTTCGGTTGTTTTCGGTTTTGTTACCGACAGGATCGGGCCGAAACGTACCATTGTTATCACCCTTTTTATCTGGTTTGCGGTTGTCTTGCTGGCCATTCTCTCCGACAGCAAGGAGCTCTTTTTTTATACCGGCATGCTTGCCGGTCTCTCGATGGGCTCCTCCCAGGCGGCATCCCGATCCATGATGGCCCGGCTTACACCAGCGGAACATGTTACCGAGTTTTTCGGTTTTTATGATGGCACCTTCGGCAAGGCTTCGGCCATAGCCGGTCCGCTTGTCTTCGGTCTTGTCTCTGCACAGGCGGGGAGTCAGCGGGTGGCTCTTGGTTCACTGCTGCTCTTTTTTGTAACAGGCCTCCTGCTTATGACAAGGGTGGGATCAGCCGGAAGCAGGCAGGCTTTTGAAGCGTGAAGGGGTTCACAGAGGTAAATGTTGATCAAGATGAAAACAGGAGAGGAGAGATTGAAACTGCAGGATGGTAGCCATTCCGGAAGTGCCGGTTATCTGCGGGCGTTTGTTCCGTTTTTCTGGAAGAATCTCATTCATGACCGGATCTTTCTCGGTGCCGGTTCTCTGGCTTTTCAGACGCTGCTTTCCATTGTGCCCTTTCTTGCCGTCGTGCTCTCCATATTGAGCGTATTTGCCGTTTTTACCCCCCTCAAACACAATATCGAGGAGTTTCTTGTCCAGAATTTCATGCCCGGAGCAGGGGGTATTCTCAATCACTATCTGAACGATTTTATCGGCAAGACTGCGACGGTTCCGCTTCTGGGCGGACTGTTTCTTTTTATCATTGCACTCTCGCTTATTTCCACAATCGATCATACGCTCAATGAGATCTGGGAGGTGCACTCTCCGCGAAAGATGTTCCAGGGGTTTACCCTCTACTGGACGGTACTGACGCTTGGTCCTGTGCTTATCGGCAGCTCTCTTGCGGCCGGTTCCTACGTCTGGTATACGGTATTCACCGAAGGACCGATGCTTGAGGTGAAAACCAGGCTGCTCTCCTATCTGCCCTTCATCAACTCGGTCGTTGCATTTTTTCTTCTCTACATGCTTGTACCGAACTGCCGGGTGAGGTTTCTGCATGCCATATCCGGCGCATTTGCTGCTGCCGTACTTTTTGAACTGTCAAAAAAATGGTTCAGCTTCTATATCGCAAATGTTGCAACCTTCGAGCATATTTACGGGGCGTTATCGGTTATACCGATGCTCTTTTTCTGGATCTATCTCGGCTGGGTTGTCGTGCTTACCGGTGCGGAGTTTGTTTTCTGTCTCGGTGCCCTGAAACCTGCCGGAAGTGCGTCAGAACCCTTTAATCCCCTGCGGGGTATTCCGGAAATTCTCTCGGTTCTCGCTCTTGTCTATGCTGCGCAGAAGAGCGGAAGCTATATGAACATGAAGAAGATTCTGAAAAACATGCATCCGGCAATGCCCTCTTTCCTGAAAGAGATTGTTGATATGCTTCTGCAGCACGACGTTATCCATGTCACAGCCGGAGGCGATCTGGCAATCAGTCGCGATCTGCATACCCTGAAATTATATGATCTCTATGAAATAATTCCTCCGGGGTTTGGTGTTATGGAAAACGGTCTGATGGATTTCGAAGGTAATAGCTTACATTTAGGAACGATAAAGAGTGCTGTATCGGAGAGCCTGAGATGCAGTATGGATATTCCTCTTATCACCTTGTTAGAGGATAATAATCAACAGCAATAATGAGTTACCAGGTTATAGCCCGTAAGTACAGACCGAGCAAGTTTGCAGATATTACGGCGCAGGAACATATTACCCGCACCATCCAGAACTCGCTTCGCATGGGACGGCTCGGTCATGGTTATATCTTTTCAGGATTGCGCGGTGTCGGTAAAACCACTGCGGCAAGAGTTTTTGCCAAGGCGGTCAACTGCCAGAGAATGATGGAGGATCAGGTCTATCTTCAGCAGGTGACCGAGCCCTGCGGAGAGTGCGAAAGCTGTCGTGATTTTGATTCGGGTACAAGCCTCAATATTTCGGAGTTTGATGCCGCATCCAACAACAGTGTTGACGATATCCGCGCTCTGAGGGAGAATGTCCGCTACGGCCCACAGAAAGGGAAGTACAGGGTCTATATCATCGATGAGGTGCATATGCTCTCCATTGCGGCATTTAATGCATTTCTGAAGACGCTTGAAGAGCCCCCGCCTCACGCCATATTCATCTTTGCCACAACAGAGCTGCACAAGATTCCGGCGACCATTGCCTCCCGCTGTCAGCGCTTTAATTTCAAGAGGATACCGCTGCCCGATATCCAGAAGCAGCTCCAGACGATATGCGATTCTGAAAAGATAACGGTTGAAGGCGATGCGCTTCAGCTCATAGGGCGCAAGGCCCAGGGGTCGATGCGGGATGCGCAGAGCATTCTTGACCAGGTTATCGCCTTTACTGCCGAAAATGATCATGAGGGGAGTATCAGTTACCAGAGTGTGGCAGAGCTTCTGAACTACATTGACGACGAGCACATGTTTGGTGTGACCGATGCGGTTCTGGAGCGTAACCATGCTGCTATGCTTGAGGTTGCGCAGTTTGTTATCCGCAACGGTTATGATGAACAGGATTTTCTTGAAAAGCTGATTGAGCATCTGCGCAACATTCTCGTTGTACTCAATTTGTCCTCCACCCGTCTTGTTGAGCGACCTGATGCCGTTCGCGAGCGCTATCAGCGGGATGCAACCAAATTCTCGCCTTTTTCGCTCATGCAGATGGTTGAGTTTCTCCTGCAGACCCAGAAAGAGCTGAAGTTTCAGTTTGAATACCAGTTCCGTTTTGAGCTGGCCCTGCTCAAGCTTATTGATATTGATCAGATAGTGCCGGGTGCAGGTGTTGCGAGTGTGCAGCCGCCGCAACTTGTGCAGCCTCAAAAAAAAAAGCTTCTGACAAGCCTCTGACTCCCGTTCCGCCAACCGCTCCATCGGCTTCAACCCCTTCAGTTGCACCAAAACGACAGGGCGCGGCTGATCTTGATCTCGGCTCCTGGCAGAAAAAACTTTCAGGATTTGCCACTGTTCCCGATCTGCGGGAGCGCCGGATGCATAAGGAGCTCCAGAGCTCGACAGAGGGGCAGTCCGGAGCACCTGAACAGCTTGCCAGTCTTGAAGCGTTGAGGGTAGAGTGGCGTCAGTTTCTTGACCATCTTGCGCGGAAAACGCATAACTTCATGGCAACCCATCTCCAGTCATGTGAGCTTGCCTCCTGCACTCCCGGAGGAGTTCTTGAGATGGTTTGCTGCCGGAAGTTCTCCTATGAAGAGCTGCTCCAGGATCGTGAGCTTCTGCAGCGAGAGCTGTCGGAGTTTTATGCGATGCCGCTCCAGCTCCGTCTTCGCTATGACGCCGAGAAGGATGCCTGTACACGGGAGAAGTCGGTTTTTACCCTCTTCCAGGAGCTTTCACAGACCAATGAAGTTCTCCGCTTTCTCATCAGGGAGTTCGGAGGTGAACTGGTATACTGAGAGTGCTTTACAAGTTTTATAAATCATGAAAAATTCCCCATATTCACTCTTTTAATTTTCTCAATGCCAAAGGACGATAGCATCACTATGAGTATAGCTGCAGGCCGAACAACGCATGCTCTTCAGAACCGTTTCCGCTCCGAATATTGCGGCCTGTTGGGCCCTGAGCTTGAGCACAGCACCGTCAGACTTGGCGGATGGGTTCACAGAAAACGCGATCACGGCGGGCTTATCTTTATTGATCTGCGCGATCATACCGGAATCAGCCAGCTTGTTATCCAGCCTGAGCAGCACGATCTCTTTGAAGCTGCCGGTCAGCTCCATTCAGAGTCGGTTATCTGTATTGAGGGTGAGGTGGTTCTCCGGAGTCCCTCCACGATCAATCCAAAGCTTGCATCTGGTGAGATCGAAGTGGTTGTCAGCAGGCTTACCGTTGAGAGTAATGCCCAGCCCCTGCCCTTTCCTGTAGCCGATGAGGTGCAGACCTCGGAAGAGCTGCGCCTTAAATACCGTTTTATCGATCTTCGCCGTGAGAAGATCCACGAGAATATTATTTTCCGCAGCCGCCTTACCGCTGCGATCCGCCGTTATCTTGAGGAGAGGGAGTTTATCGAGATACAGACTCCGATTCTTACCTCAAGTTCGCCGGAAGGTGCAAGGGACTTTCTGGTTCCGAGCCGCCTCCACCCGGGAAAATTCTATGCACTGCCGCAGGCTCCCCAGCAGTTCAAGCAGCTTCTGATGGTTTCGGGTTTTCCCCGCTATTTTCAGATAGCACCCTGCTTCAGGGAC
Organism: Chlorobium sp. KB01; assembly: GCF_001975465.1. Classification (NCBI taxonomy): domain Bacteria; kingdom Pseudomonadati; phylum Chlorobiota; class Chlorobiia; order Chlorobiales; family Chlorobiaceae; genus Chlorobium; species Chlorobium sp. KB01. The sequence continues at coordinate 1,439 of NZ_MPJE01000026.1, read as the reverse complement.
GAGGATGCCCGTGCCGACCGCAGTCCCGGCGAGTTCTATCAGCTTGATATGGAGATGGCCTTTATTGAACAGGATGACCTCTTTGCCATTCTCGAGGGGATGGTTCAGCATCTGACCAGCACCATGTCGGAGAAACGCATTACACAGTTTCCTTTTCCCCGTATCAGCTACAAGGATGTCATGAACCGATTCGGAACGGACAAGCCGGATTTGAGAATTCCGATTGAAATCAGTGATGTCACCTCACTCTTTGTGAACTCCTCCTTCAAGGTCTTTGCAAGCAACACCGTGCCTGGCACCTGCGTCAAGGCGCTGCTGCTCAAGGGGCGCGGCCATGAGTCGAGGCTCTTTTACGACAAGGCCGAGAAGCGGGCCCGCGAGCTCGGTTCAGGCGGTCTTGCCTATATCCAGTTCCGCGAAGAGGGGCCGAAAGGTCCGGTTGTGAAGTTCCTCAGTGAAGAGGATCTTGCAACCCTGAAATCGCATCTCGGTGTTGAAACCGGCGATGTGCTCTTTTTCGGAGCAGGAAAATGGGAGCAGACCTGCCGGATCATGGGCGGCATGAGAACATACTTCGGCGATCTCTTTACGCTCGACAAGGATGAGCTCTCCTTCTGCTGGATTGTGGACTTTCCGATGTTCGAGTATAATGAGGAGGCCAAAAAGATCGACTTCTCCCATAACCCCTTCTCCATGCCTCAGGGCGAGATGGAGGCGCTTGAGACGAAGTCTCCGCTTGATATCCTTGCCTACCAGTACGATATCGTCTGCAACGGTATCGAGCTCTCAAGCGGCGCTATCCGCAACCACCGGCCTGATATCATGTACAAGGCTTTTGAGATTGCCGGATACCCGAAAGAGGAGGTTGATCTCCGTTTTGGCCACATGATCGAAGCCTTCAAGCTCGGCGCTCCTCCCCACGGAGGCATCGCTCCCGGTCTTGACCGCCTGGTGATGATTCTGCGCGACGAGCAGAACATCCGCGAGGTTATCGCCTTCCCGATGAACCAGTCGGCGCAGGATCTCATGATGTCCTCACCCTCCGAAGTCACCCCCCAGCAATTGAAAGAGTTGCACCTGCGGGTTGAGCTGCCGAAAAAAGAAGAGACGAAACGGTAACCCTACCGTTTCGTCTCTTGTAGGGGCAGACCTGCGTGTCTGCCCTTATTGCGTCGTCAATGCCATTGTCGTTATTGTCTGTTACAATTGATTCCATGTAATCATGATCCGGTAATTTCCGACGAATATACGGTATAGGGCGAACACACAGGTTCGCCCCTACAGGAAAAAAAACGCATCATCGCATAATCCATGAAATGCGATCCAACCCTTAATCATCACCGCCGTTCCATCCGGTTATCTGGGTACGATTATTCCCAATCGGGGGCCTATTTCATAACCATTTGTACCCACAATCGTTTTTCGCTGTTCGGTCAAAT
>NZ_MPJE01000025.1:0-19393 GCF_001975465.1 Chlorobium sp. KB01 | reverse complement strand
TTCACAGCAATTACGCCTCTTTTAATACCTCGTAGCTCTGCTGCGAGGATTCTTTATTGACAAAAACGGGGAGAGCTTGCTATGTTTGGATTGGGTGGTCAAGAGCTTATGCTGATCATGTTTATTGTGCTGTTGTTTTTCGGCCCTAAAAAACTTCCTGAGCTGATGGGAGGTATCGGTAAAGGGATGAGAGCGTTTAAAGCTGCACAGGAGGATCTTGAAAACGAATTCAATAAATCTGTTGAGGCCTCGGCAGCAGCTCATGAACTGCTTGACCCTTCAGAGAAAAAGCTCGAACGGGGCTCGGAGAGCAATGTTTAGGGGGAGCATCCGTTGCGTTGAACCGCTCAATTGCCGCTGATGCTCAGAATAGCTCAAATCCCGGGGTGGATAGAGTGGGAATGTTTTTCCCGTGCATGTTGTTGTAATGAATGATCTTGTGCTTCCATTCAGGGAACATCTCAACGAAGGAGCTCAGTTGCCATGAAAAAAAATACCGGTTTATGGATTGATCACAAAGATGCGCTTCTGGTTTCAATAGAAGGTGAGGGTGTGGTTGTTCAGCGTGTTCCGTCTGAAGCGGAAAGTCATTTCCGGCCTTCAGGGGGTTGGAAATCGAGCGGAACGTCGGTTGCGCAGTCAATTTCAAAAGAGCAGACCGCTGACGAGAGCCGAAAACACCAGTATCAGGCATTTTATAAAAAAGTGATGGCTCTGCTCGGTGATTCTTCGGATATTGCGCTTTTCGGTCCCGGTGAAGCTAAGATTGAGCTTGCCAAGGCGATCAGCAAGGTCAGCTCACTGCATGAAAAAGTCAAAGCGGTTGAAGCGTGTGACCGTATGACCGAGAAGCAGTTTATAGCAAAAGTCAAATTGTTTTTTGCTATCTGAATTCGTATCTGCCTGCTTGCCGGCAGCCCTGGTTAAGGCTGCCGGTCCATTATTCTCCCTGTTGACTCGCTGCTTCTCTCCGCTTTTCGGGCAATCTTTTTTTTGGCACACGGTTGAGTGACTCCGGAGATCAACAACATCATTGAATTTCCTGATGATTATCTCCTGCGCAGGGTGCAGCGGTTCGAATGCAAGAATCTTTTACCGTATTTTCCGGTTAATACTTATAATTCATGGAGGTACACTGTGGAAACGGATTTTTTTCAGGGGAATTTTGCGTGTAGCTGGCTCCTGTTTGGAAATTGCAGTTTAAACGTGTAGATGATAACCTGGATGTACTGCCTCTATTGCAAGAACAGAACTCTCCGGGACGATTCCGTCTGTTGATGGAAGGGCACTTTAGCTGAATTTTTTTCTCTGCCCGGAATGTTCAAAAATGAATTTATGGAAATACTTTTTCTTTTGTCACTGATTGTTGTTAACGGCCTTTTTGCCATGTCGGAAATAGCCCTGGTGACGGCTAAACGCTCTCGTCTTGCAAAACTTGCCGAGGATGGTGATAAATCGGCGGCTACAGCCATCAAGCTTGCTCAGGAGCCGACCCGTTTTCTTTCGACCATTCAGATAGGCATTACCTCAATCGGTATTCTCAATGGTATTGTCGGTGAGGGTGCTCTTGCCGGACCACTGGCGGCCTGGTTTCAGGCCTTCGGTATGGATCCGGAAATCAACCATATCATTTCCACTGCTATCGTTGTTATCTCCATTACCTATATCACGATTGTGATCGGTGAGCTTGTTCCCAAAAGGCTTGGCCAGTTCGATCCGGAAGGGATTGCATGCCTGGTTTCCCGCCCCATGTTTACCCTCTCGACAATAACCCGTCCGTTCGGAAGGCTTCTTTCAACTTCGACTGATGCTATCCTCCGTCTTATGGGGCAAAGCCCCCAGGCTTATCCCAGCGTTACCGAAGAGGAGATTCATGCCATGCTTGAGGAGGGCTCTGAAGCGGGTGTTATCGAGCAGCACGAGCATGAGATGGTCCGCAATGTTTTCCGTCTTGATGATCGTCAGCTGGGTACCCTGATGGTACCGAGGGCGGATATTGTCTTTCTTGACGTTTCAAAACCGCTGGAAGAGAATATCCTGCGGGTTACAGAGTCCGAGCACTCCCGGTTTCCGGTCTGTAACAGTGGCTTGCAATCCCTGCTTGGTGTTGTCAACGCCAAACAGCTACTGTCGAAAACCCTTAAAGGGGGGTTGACAGAGTTTACTTCGCAGCTTCAGCCCTGTGTCTACGTTCCGGAAACCCTCACCGGTATGGAGCTGCTTGACCATTTCCGGACTTCGGGTACCCAGATGGTTTTTGTTGTTGATGAGTACGGGGAGATTCAGGGGCTCGTTACCCTTCAGGATATGCTTGAAGCGGTGACAGGAGAGTTTGTGCCGCGCAACAGCGAGGATTCATGGGCGGTTGAACGCCAGGATGGTTCATGGCTGCTGGATGGTCTTATTCCTGTGCCTGAGCTGAAGGATACGCTTGAGCTGAGATCGGTTCCGGATGAGGATAAAGGGCTTTATCACACCTTGAGCGGTCTTATGATGTGGCAGCTCGGTCGAATGCCTCAGACTGGAGATGTCATGATATGGGAAAACTGGACGCTTGAGATTGTTGATCTTGATGGTCAACGGATTGACAAAGTGCTTGCCTCAAAAATTCCCGAGGAGGTTATACCGGAAAACGGGCGATCGGAAGTGCCGTCAGCCGAAGCGAAAAGTGACCCCTTACATAAAAACTGAACGTAATGACCAATCATCATCCGGAGTGCCTTTTCTGCCGCATAGTAAGCGGCGAGATCCCTGCGAAGATTATCTACCGAAATGAGCATGTTGTGGCATTCAGGGATATCACGCCTGTAGCGCCTCAACACGTGTTGATTATTCCGGTGCGCCATATTGCCTCCCTGAACGATCTGGAGTCCGAAGATGAAGTGACTGCAGGAAACATTATGCTTGCGGCCGGAACCGTTGCCGGTATTCTGGGTATCAGGGAGTCCGGTTACCGGTTTGTGTTCAATACGGGACCCGATGCCCTTCAGAGTGTCTTTCATATCCATGGTCATCTTGTCGGCGGAAAAGAGATGGGATGGCCTCCCTTTGCCGGATCGTCAACGCTGCACGGATAGGCGTGGAGCGAGTTGGTGCCGGGAGAACAATCATGGAATTTTATCCGGTTGAAATTGTTATATAGGATATATATTGTCCTGTATTGTGTTATTGTTTCAAGGAGTCAGTTGTATGAGATTATCGGAGTTGCAGGTTGGTGACCGCGCTGAAGTGACGGCATTGAAATCTGAAAGTGCTGTCCGGCGCCGGATTATGGATATGGGATTGATAAAAGGTACCAGCTTCAAGGTGCTCAGGGTTGCTCCGCTTGGCGATCCCATAGAGATATTCTTCAAGGGGCTCTATCTTGCCCTGAGAAAAAACGAGGCAGAGGGCGTTCTCGTTCGTAAAGTCGGAGAGCCTTCGGGGCTTGTTGGCCATCAGGAGCTTGACGAACCGCTCCTGAAGTTTGGAGGGAGGGTATGAGTGAAGGCAAGGAGATCACTATTGCGCTTGCCGGCAATCCGAACTGCGGAAAATCCTCTCTCTTTAATGCTCTTACCGGGGCGCAGCAGAAAGTTGGAAACTTTTCGGGTGTAACCGTTGAAAAGCATGAAGGTTATATCGACTACAAAGGGTACCGGATCACCGTGGTTGATCTTCCCGGAACCTACTCACTTACCCCCTACTCTCCCGAAGAGCTGGTAACAAGGGCCTATCTTGTCAGGGAGCGTCCTGATGTGGTGGTCAACGTTCTTGAGGGCCCGAACCTTGAGCGAAACCTTCTGCTGACAACCCAGCTCATGGAGCTTGAGGTTGATTTCCTCGTTGCGCTTAACATGATGGATGAAGTTGAAGAGAAGGGTATTGTTATTGACATCAAACAGCTGCAGCAGCTTCTCGGATGCCATATCATACCGGTTTCAGCCAAAAAGAAGAGTGGCCTTGACGCACTTCTTGATCATATCATCCGGGTCTCACAGAAGGAGATCAAAATCAAAAAGAACAAGCTCTTTTTCACGCCATCCCTTGAAGCTTCAGTTGATAAAATAACGGCACTTCTCTCCAATCAGAAGGAGCTGGACCTCTATAATTCGCGCTGGCTTGCCATCAAGCTGCTTGAAAACGATCGGGAGGTTTATCAGGAGGTTCAGCACTATCCTGTCTGGGTTAAAGTTGAGCTTGCCCTCCAGGAAGCACTCAGGGATGCTGAACGTCAGCATGATTCAGAGCCGGAGATGCTTATTACCGAAGACCGTCATGCATTCATACGGGGAGCCATGAAAGAGTGTGTCCGGCAGCCGGGTGAGGTGAAGGCTACGGTAACCGATTATATTGATATGGTGGTACTCAACCGCGTGCTCGGGCTGCCCGTTTTTTTACTTGTGGTCTGGTCAATTTTTCAGCTTACCTTCACGCTTGGTGCGCCGATCATGGGCGCGCTCAATCTGCTTTTCGGCACGCTTGCCTCACATCTCAGACCGCTGTTGCCCAATGAGATGCTCCGTTCGATAGCTATTGACGGTGTTATTGCCGGTGTCGGAGGTGTACTGGTTTTTCTGCCCAATATTGTACTGCTCTTTATCGGACTCTCTTTTCTTGAGGCATCGGGCTACATGGCTCGTGCTGCATTTGTGATTGACCGGCTGATGCACCGTTTCGGACTTCATGGAAAGTCCTTTATCCCCATGATAACGGGGTTCGGATGCTCCATCCCGGCAATTATGGCTACCCGAACGCTTAAAAGTCCAACGGACAGGCTTGCGACGATCATGATCATCCCCTTCATGAGCTGCGGTGCAAAACTGCCGGTCTATGTACTCCTGACCGGGGCATTCTTTGCTCCGGAGGTTGCGGCCAACGTCATGTTCGGCATCTATTTTCTCGGTATTGCTGTCGGACTCTGGACCGCCTGGATATTGAAGTCAACCATTCTGAAAAGCGATTCCGAGCCTTTTGTGATGGAGCTGCCTCCATACCGATGGCCGACACTCGGCTCAGTGCTCTTTCAGGCAAAAATGAAAGCGCTGATGTACCTGAAAAAAGCCGGAACCCTTATTTTAGGCGCGGTCATCATTATCTGGGCGGTAAGCAACTATCCCCGTAATGAAGCTCTTGACCAGCAGCTCCTGACCGGAAAGGCCCGCATTGCATCAAGCGCTGCGGGTGATGCCGAAAAACAGGCAGAGCAGAAGAAGCTTGAGTATCAGGTCAACTCGGCCCAGCTTGCCTACTCTCTTGCCGGTCGTGCGGGCAGGGTGATTGAGCCGGTCATCAGACCGCTTGGTTTTGACTGGAGGATAGGTATTGCGCTTGTTACCGGGCTTGCAACAAAAGAGGTTGTGGTCTCAACGATGGGAACCATCTACTCAATAGGGAAGAGTGATGGAGAGTCGGTTGATCTGAAATCCATCATCAAGAGCGATCCGGCATTCAGCAGGGCAACAGCACTCAGTCTTATGGTCTTTGTGCTGCTCTATCTGCCCTGTGTTGCCACACTCGGGGTCATGAAAAAAGAGGTTGGCCGCTGGAAGCCGGTAGTACTCTATTCCGCCTACTCGCTCTCGGTAGCCTGGGTACTCTCTTTTGCGGTCTACCGCATAGCTCTTTTTATGCAGTGACTTCGGTCGCAGCTTCAGGCGGAGCGGTGACAAGTCCGGACTCTTCAGCTCTCGAAATAATGTCATCAACGGGAATGGTCATCGGAACCGGCTTGCCATCCGTCATGGTGAGCGTTACGGCTGGATGAGCTTTCTGATGTTCAGCCATTACCGCTTCCCAGCGGTTCCGGGCGGTTTCGTCGAGTGTGCTCCAGGCAAGACGCCCGCGGCATTTCGGGAATTTTGAACAGCCGAGCCAGAGCCCTCTTTTACCGCTTCTGAGATAGAGTGGAGCGCCGCACTTTGTGCAGAGAATATCGGTCAGAACCGGCGGGGTCTTCAACGGTTCAATGTGCCGCTGTTTATTGAGATTCAGCAGTGTGTTACACTTCGGATAGTTCGAACAGGCAAGAAATGCGCCCAGCCTCCCCTTGCGGAGCAGCATATGCCCCTCCTTGCATGAAGGGCAGACAATTCCGCTGTCTTTCGGCTTCTCCTTGTTGGTGGCGATCGTCTTGATGTTTTTGCACTTGGGATAGTGTGAACAGCCGAGAAATTTCCCGCTCGCCGTCCATTTGACAACCATCTGACCTACACCACATTTTTCACAGGTAGTGGTTTCGCTGTTCTGCGGGATAAGCGGATCGCTTTTGCGAAGGCTCAGGACGGTTTCAAGCGGTTTGTAGAAGTTGTCAAGCACCTGTTCATACTCATCCTCTCCGCTAGCCACCTTGTCCAGCTCATCCTCCATGAATGCCGTAAAGCCGACATTGAAGAGGTCGGGAAAATTGGCAACGAGAATAAGCGAAACATCCTTGCCGAGTTCGGTAGGAATGATCTTTTTCTTCTCAAGCTCGACATAGCGTCGATCCTGAAGGGTTGAGAAAATGGATGCATAGGTTGATGGCCGGCCTATACCGTAATTATCAAGATCCTTGACCAGCGTCGCTTCGCTGTATCGTGCCGGAGGACGGGTGAAGCTCTGCTTGCGGTCAACATCTTCGAGCGCGAGCGACTCTTTTACGGCAATGCGTTCCGGGAGCTGAACGGTCGGCTCCTTTTCTACATCCTCCTTTGTGGATCGCTGTGCTTCGTAATCCAGCTCTCTCTGGTCGTCATAGACCCGCATGAATCCGGGGAAAAGGATCCTGTTTCCGGTTGCACGAAAGAGAAATCTTGCAGCTTGATCTTCTACGTCAACTCTCGTCTGCTCAATTTTTGCAGGGGCCATCATTGCCGCCAGAAACCGTTTCCAGATCAGTTCATAGAGTTTAAACTGCTCTGCCGAGAGGAACTGCTTGACCTGTTCAGGCTTTTTTGCAATAGAGGTCGGTCGTATGGCTTCATGGGCGTCCTGGGCATTCTTTCCGGACTTTGCCGCACCGCCAAATCCGATATACTCCTTGCCGAACTGGCTGTCGATATAGGCTCTTGCCTGGGCAACGGCTTCCGTGCCTATGCGTGTCGAGTCTGTTCTCATATACGTAATGAGACCCGCAGCCCCTTCCGCGCCGAGATCGATTCCCTCATAGAGCTGCTGGGCAATACGCATGGTTTTCTGTGAGCCGAAACCAAGCTGGTTTGAAGCCGCCTGCTGAAGCAGTGACGTGGTGAATGGCAGTGGCGGTTTTCGCTGCTGTACCCTGGGCGCGATCTCCGAGACCGAGTAGTTCCCCTCCCTGACGAGTGCAGCTATCGTTTCGGCCTGAGTCTGATTGGTTATCTCGGGTTTGTCACCGTCGAAGCGGACAAGTTTTGTTCTGAACGACTCTTTTCCCGGAGTCGTGAACTCCGCGCCGATTGTCCAGTACTCCTGAATTTCGAAGCGATTGATTTCAGCTTCACGCTCACAGATCAGTCGGAGAGCAACAGACTGGACTCTGCCTGCCGAGAGACCGCGCAGGACAACATTCCATAAAAACGGACTGATCCTGTAGCCTACTATTTTGTCAAGCCCCTGACGGGTCTGCTGGGAGCGGACAAGCCGGTAGTCAATCTGGCGGGGCTCCTGGATAGCTGCAATGATCGCATTTTTAGTGATCTCATTAAAGAGCACCCGGAAGACCGGTTTTTTTGTTGCTCCGATCTCGTTTGAAATATGCCATGCAATTGCTTCGCCTTCGCGGTCAGGGTCAGTGGCGATGAGGATTTCATCAGCTTCTGCGGCAAGTTTTTTTAACTGCCGGACAACTTTTTCCTTTCCTGCTATGATCTCATACCGTGGTTCGTAGTGATGTTCAAAGTCAAGACCGATCTCTTTTTTCGGCAGATCCTTGATATGGCCGACTGACGCAAAGACGGTATACTTGTCGCCAAGATATTTATTGATTGTTTTTGCCTTGGAGGGGGATTCGACTACAATCAGGGTACTGTTTCTGGCAGATGGTGTAGCAGCTTTTGAAGCCATTGATCAGTCCCGAGGTAAGAGCGTTACAATTAAATTTTGAAAAAGATAGGTGTTGATGAGCAAAAAACAAATTTTACCACTATTAACACCGTATACTGTTCCGCTAAGAGCGGGTTCTAACTGATTATTTCCTGATGCTAAAACAGGGCGTGCAGGTCAACAAAAAATATTTTATTACTATTGTGGTAATGCGGCAATGTTTACTCGAACAAACTTTTTATAACAACCATGCCTGACGTCATCCGTCATAGTATATATCGAATCGCTCTGGTTCTGCTGGTGACGGTGCTGCAGCTCTTCTCCCTATCGCTTTTTGCAGCATCTCCACCACTCACCTACAGCCCGACAACGGTTCCCGTGCAAGTAAATATGGGTGTAGACCAGCGCTATACCATCAAGATTCTTGCCATGAGAAGCGGCAATACGCTGATGGTTGATATTGGCTCCATGGCCAGGGCGTTGCGTATGAGCTTTCATAGTGAGGGCGGCACCTATGATATCGAGGAGTCGCTGGATAGTCCGGGGTCGCGCTGCAGGGTTGAGCCCGGCAACCATTTTGCCAGTGTTGTTTCAAAGGATCCTGAAGGTCGGCAACGAATTATTCAGCTTAACGCCGCACCGGTACGGATAGAGTCAAGGAGCTATCTTCCGGTTACCCAGGCGTGCCGACTTTTTACCGTCTGGCTTGACAGGGAGATTGTCTACAGCTACTCCTCAGGAAGGATCACCGCCTGGCTAAAAGGGAAGCGGTTTGCTGAATCAGTCGCGTCGATAGGCGTAGTCAAAAGTGATGATCAAAATGAGCTGACCCGCAAAACGGAGTCAGCTGAAGAGGCAAAAACAGTGATAACGGGCATTGAAGTTGAGAATCGTGCAAATGGAGCAATCATAACCTTTGCAGCTACCGGCGCTCCAACCCAGGCCTCGCTTCTCAAGCCTGATGCCGAGGGCACGGCCTATTTTTCACTCCAGAATGGGCAGTGTGACGGTGATGCGCTTTCGAAAATTTATGGCAGCGGGGTTGTTCGGGTCATTACGCCGAAACAGTTTGAAGGTGGCGGATTACAGTTTGCTGTCACGCTCGACAACAAGGCGTTTATTATTAACTCCGTCGAATTTCAGCGGGACGCCAAAAAAAACCGTTACCAGCTCTATATCCGCAGTAAAGCTGATGTGCAGGAGATCCGCAAAAGGGAGAAGGAGGAGCAGATCGCCAGGGTTATCAATCGGGATGTTGAAAAGTGGAAACTCAATACGGTAGTTCTTGACGCCGGTCATGGAGGCAAGGATCCCGGAGCTATTGGAGGCAATGGTACCAGGGAGAAGGATGTTGTCCTGAACATTGTCCATGATCTCGGAAACTTTATTGAGCAGAACTGGCCGGATGTGAACGTGATCTACACCAGAAAGGATGACACCTTCATCCCTCTGCATGAACGGGGGAAGATCGCTAACCGAGCAGGAGGAAAACTCTTCATCAGCGTCCACTGCAATGCAAGTCCGAATCGATCAGCCCGGGGCTCCGAGGTCTATATTCTCGGTCTGCACAAAACGCAGGCAGCGCTTGATGTGGCTCTGTTTGAAAACTCGGTTATCCGCAAGGAGGATGACTATCAGTTGCAGTATAAAGGGTTTTCAGAGGAACATCTCATTATGAGCAGTATGGCGCAGAACGCCTTTGCCCGGCAGTCAACTTCGCTTGCCCAGGATATTCTCAAGCCGGTCGAAAAAATCCCGGGTAATAATGGTCGTGGTGTTCGTCAGGCAGGATTTATGGTTTTATGGACACCCTCCATGCCGAGTGCTCTTGTCGAAGTTGGATACCTCTCGAACTACGACGAAGAGCGCGTTCTTCGGGATCGCCAGGAGCAGGCCAAAATAGCTTATGGTATTTTCAAGGGGCTGGAGAGCTACCGGAAGAATTACGAAACCACTACCATGGCCTCCATGGGGAAGTGAACCGTCATTGCGTGAATAAAAAAGGTGTCCGGCAGGGCGCCTTTTTTATTCACTTGCAAAGTTGTCAACCCCGCGCTAAATTCAGGTTCACATTTGCTCCGGAGCACACGGCCGGTAACCCCGTTATTACAGATTCGACCCGCTGATCGTATGAACAATCTCTCCGCACAGATTCTCTGTCGCCTTGCAACTTCAGGAGATTTTTTATCGGGTGAAGAGCTTTGCCGGGAATTCGGGGTAACCAGAAGTGCCGTATGGAAGCACATTCGACTGCTTCGCAGCGAAGGGTATCAGCTTGATGCCGTAACAGGCCGGGGATACCGGCTGACCGCTCTGACCGGCAGAGCGGTTTCGGCTGAAGTGGAACCGTTTCTTTCGACACGATGTTTCGGGAGGAACCTCTTCTATCACGAAACTACCGATTCCACCAATCTCCAGGCTAAAGCGCTCGCCGTCAGGGGTTCTGTGGAAGGCACCGTTGTTGCTGCCGATTCCCAGACAGGGGGAAGGGGAAGAATGGGCCGGAGCTGGAACTCTCCTGCGGGAAAAAATCTCTACTTCACCCTGATTCTGCGTCCGGAAGTGCCATCCCTGCGTGTTCCCCAGCTTACGCTGCTTGTCGCTGTTGCTCTTCACCGGGCACTGGTACGCTTTGTTCCCGACCTTCAGCCGAAGATCAAGTGGCCGAACGACATTCTCGTCAATGAAAAGAAGATTTGCGGGGTGCTGTGTGAAATGCAGTCGGAACCTGATTGTACACACTTCGTTGTTGTCGGGCTCGGTATCAATGTCAATCAGTCAGAGTTTCCGGCTGAACTTGAGGGGCGCGCAACCTCGCTCTTTCTGGAGAGCGGTCGATCCTTTTCAAAATCGGAGCTGCTTGCCGCTTTTCTGAACCAGTTTGAGCCCCTTTATGATCGCTGGCTGAATGAAGAGGATCTTGGTTTTGTACTCTCCTATATCGAAGGACATTCACTCCTTCAGTCAAGAGTTGTCCTGGTTGAGCAGTTTAACCGGACAATAAGCGGAACCGTTTCGGGTATCGCAAAGGGGGGCGAGCTGATGCTTGAGGGTGATGATGGAGGCACGGTTCTGGTGTCATCAGGCGAAGCCCATCTTTCAAAACGCCATTAACTTATAAAAAAGAATACCGTTATGGACCAGAAGGCACTTCATCCTCATATTATTGCAGCTTACCGTGTGCTTGAAACCGGAGAGCCGATTTCACAAGCTGATGCGCTCCGGCTTGCGTCGGTATCGGGAGAACTTTCCCTTGATCTGGCCTCTCTGGCAAACAAGGTGAAAAACCGCTATGCCTCAAAGGAGGAGTCTCTTTATTCCTGCTCTATCATGAATGCCAAATCGGGAGTGTGTGGTGAAAACTGCAAGTTCTGTGCCCAGTCGCGGCACAACCGGGCCGATATTGAGGTTTATGATCTGGTTGATGAAGAGTCGGTGCTGCTTGAAGCGCGCAACTGTTACTCCTCGGGTGTTTCCCATTTTGGTATTGTCACCAGCGGCTACGGGTATAAAAAGATAAACGGCGAGTTTCAGCGGGTGCTTGCTATGATCGACCGGCTGCATGCCGAACTTCCCTCCCTGAACATCTGTGCCTCGCTTGGCATTCTCGGTGAAGAGCCTGCCGCCGCCCTTGCCGCCCATGGTATCTCCCACTACAATATCAATATCCAGGTTGCACCCGACCGCTATCATGATCTGATTGCCGATACGCATTCGGTTGAAGAGCGTATCGAGACGATCAAACGGCTGCGAAAGAACAATATTTCGGTCTGCTGCGGTGGCATTATGGGTGTCGGAGAGAGCATGCAGGAGCGCATTGCCATGATTTTTGCACTTCAGGAGCTTGATGTATCGGTTATACCGCTCAATGTACTGGTGCCGATTGATGGTACTCCACTTGAGGGAAAAGAGCCGCTCTCTGTGGCCGATATCGTGAAAACCTTTGCTATCTGCCGTCTGGCGCATCCGGATAAAATTATCAAGTTTGCTGCCGGCAGGGAGACGGTTATGAAGGATTTTCAGGGTCTACTGATGCTTTCAGGTGCAAACGGTTTTCTGACCGGTGGTTACCTTACAACCAGGGGGCGCGATACGGCTGAAGATCAGAGATTTGCAGGCCAGATCGAAAGTTTTAACTGAGGTATCTGAACATGCGGTTTCAGGAACGGATCCGGCGCGAACTCGATGAGCTCCGACGGCAGGATCGATACAGGGAGCTTCCTCCAGTCACGGCACGCAGCGGCAAGGAGATTACCTTGCCTGGCCGCACCCTTCTGAACCTCTCCTCAAACGACTACCTTGGTCTTGGAGATGATCCGATGCTGCTTGCCGGTTACATGGATACTCTTGCAGAAAACGGCTATGCCATGACCAGCTCATCGTCGCGTCTCCTGACGGGCAACCATCCGCTCTATGACCACCTTGAGAGGGCTCTGGCAGCACTTTACCGGCGAGAAGCGGCACTTGTCTTCAACAGCGGCTACCATGCCAACATCGGCATTATTCCTGCACTCACCAACCGTCATGATCTTGTGTTGAGCGACCGGCTCAACCATGCAAGTATCATTGACGGACTGAAGATTTCCGAAGCGCCATACCAGCGCTACCGTCACAGGGATTACGATCATCTTGAGGAGCTGCTTGCCGGAGCAGAAGGCCGGTACCGGCAGATAGTCATTGTCTCCGAATCGGTTTTCAGTATGGACGGGGATCTTGCCGATCTTTCGCGGCTTGTTGAGCTCAAAAAGAGGTACGGAGCCCTGCTTGTGATTGATGAGGCTCACGGTGTCGGCGTCTTCGGAGAGCGGGGTCTCGGTCTGTGTGAAACTGCCGGAGTGGTGGAGGATATTGATATCATTACAGGTACCTTCGGCAAGGCTCTGGCCTCGACGGGAGCCTATGCGGTGACGAGTTCACTTGTCCGGGAGTATCTCATCAACACCATGCGCTCGTTTATTTTTACTACAGCGCTTCCTCCTGTTGTTCTCGGCTGGAGCCTGCTCACGCTTGAACGGCAGTCCGCAATGGCTTCGGAACGCCGTGCGCTGCTCAAACTTGCGGCAAGGCTTCGCCAGGAGCTGATCGGGCGCGGTCTTGATGTGCCCGGTGAGAGTCATATTGTTCCGGTTGTTACCGGAGGCAATAGTCTGGCCATTGCTCTGGCTTCAAAGCTGAGGGATGCCGGGTTCCTCGCTCTGCCGGTCCGGCCTCCTACCGTTCCGGAAAAGAGCGCCCGTATTCGTATATCGCTCCGTTCTACTCTTGAGTGGGGGGATCTTTCCCGGCTTCCTGAACTTATAGGTGCAGCTCTCCATGAAAACTGAATGGCTCAGAAAAGAGGGCTCCGATGAACTGCTGCTTTTTTTTAACGGATGGGGTATGGATGGCCGGATTGCCCGCCACCTGCTGGATGTGTCGCTTAGAGAGGGGGTAGACGAGGATTTTAATGCGGATCTGCTTGCCTGTTACGATTATCGGAATCTGGAGCCGGAGGCGGAATTTATGGACGACGTAAGCCGCTATACCGAGATAACCGTTATAGCCTGGTCTTTCGGCGTCTGGGCGGCGCAGCAGATTATGCTCCCCCCGATACAGCGTGCCCTTGCTCTTAACGGTACGCTTTATCCGGTAGATGAGAGGAAGGGTATCCCTCCGGGTGTTTTTCAGGCAACGCTCGCATCCTACTCTGAAGAGAACCGGAACCGTTTCAACCGCAGGATGTGCGGCAGCAGTGAAGCGTTCGTATGCTTTTCAGCCATGGCATCCGCTCGCGATACCGCCGAGCAGAAGGAAGAGCTTGAACGACTGAACAGTCACGTTCAGTCGAGGAGTCAGCCGTCCACTCCGGAGTGGCAATACTCGCATGCCATCATAGGCGGCAGGGATCTTGTTTTTCCGGCAGAGCAGCAGTACGCTGCATGGAGAGGCGTTCCTCAAACCATTATCGGAGATATGGCACATTTTCCTTTTTTCCATTTCAGTACCCTGCAGGAGCTGCTCGCATGCTTCAGAAAATAGATAAACAGCTTGTAGGCGACAGGTTCCAGCGGAGCCTTTCCAGTTATGCCAACCATGCGGTTGTTCAGAACCGTATGGCTCGGGAGCTGGCGGAGATGGTCTGTCGAGAGAGCCACTCATGCGTCTTCAACCGTGTACTTGAAGTTGGTTCCGGTTCCGGGTCATTCACCGCTGAACTGCTCAGCCGGACCACCATCAGGGAGTACTACGCCAATGATCTCGTTGAGGAGAGTCGTGGTTGTGTTGCCGTTGTGCTTGCCGGTTTTCCGGTTGAAGCGTTTCATTTTCTGGCGGGTGATATCGAGCGTTTTGACGCTCTGCCGATGGAGCTGGATCTTGTGGTTTCCAATGCCACACTGCAGTGGCTTGTCGATCTCGACCTCTTTTTCAGCAGAATCGCAGCTCATCTCCTTCCGGGGGGGATGCTTGCCTTTACGACCTTCAGTACCCGGAATATGCGGGAAATATCGACGATTGAGGGGGGCGGGCTGGGCTATTACTCCCTCGGGGAGCTCGAACTGATTGCCGGACGGTATTTTGATGTGATTACCGCAAGAGAGGAGGAGGTGCGCATGGAGTTCTGCTCTCCTGAGGCGGTACTCCGCCATATGCGTCATACAGGGGTCAACGGGCTTCTTCGCCGTTCATGGACAAAAAGCAGATACCAGCATTTTCTTGACCGTTACCGGCACTCCTTTTCCAGCGAAAACGGTGTCTATCTGACCTATCATCCGGTATACTGCTGTTTAAAAAAGAGATGCTCATGAAGGGAGCTGTTGTTGCCATATCCGGCATTGATACCGGGATCGGGAAAACCTATGTCACCGGTCTTCTCGCCAGAGCCCTTCAGCAGCAGGGACGGGAGGTCATTACCCAGAAAATAGTCCAGACCGGATGTGATGGCGTAGCTGAAGATATTCTGGAGCACCGCCGTATCATGGGTATCGGGCTGCAGGATGCAGATCATGAGGGCCTGACCGCGCCCTATGTTTTCCCTTATCCGGCTTCTCCGCATCTCTCGGCCCGGCTTGCATCGCGGGAAATTGATGTTTTGCAGATCCGCAGGGCAACATTTGCCTTGCAGAAGCGTTACGATCCGGTACTCCTTGAAGGGGTCGGAGGGCTGCTTGCTCCTCTTTCGCGCGATCTGCTTTTTGCCGACTATATCCGGGACGCAGGCTACCCGCTTATTCTCGTTACCTCACCCCGTCTGGGAAGCATCAACCACACCATTCTTTCCATCGAGGCATGTGTGAAACGGGGCATTGTCATCAGGGGGGTTATCTACAACTGTTTTCAGGAGAGTGAGCAGCTTATCATTGACGATACCCGTGAACTTATCCGCCACTGGCTGCATAAAGAGGGCTTTGTGGCTCCACTCATCAACATTCTTGACGGAGAGCTTGATCCCGACGGGGTTACTCAACTTGGTTTATAGCAAGCCGTCGTATTTTTATCAGCTGTAAGACCTGTAAAGGTATGCCTCTACACTCGAACATTATTGATCTTGATTTCGATCGCCGTCATATCTGGCATCCCTATGCTTCGGTAACCGATCCCCTGCCGGTCTATCCGGTAAGAGGTGCCTATGAGGTCTTTTTGGAGCTTGAAGACGGCCGCCGACTCATTGACGGCATGTCCTCCTGGTGGTCTGCAATCCATGGCTATAATCATCCGGTGCTCAATGAGGCGGTTACCGCTCAACTGCAGCAGATGAGCCATGTCATGTTCGGCGGCCTCACCCATGAACCTGCCGTGACCCTGGCCAGGGAGCTGATCGCTCTGCTTCCTTCACCCCTGCAGAAACTCTTTTTCAGTGATTCGGGTTCGGTCGCCGTTGAAGTTGCCATCAAGATGGCCATTCAGTACTGGTCGGCACTGGGGCAAAGCGGGAAAAACCGTTTATTGACAGTCCGAAGCGGCTATCACGGCGACACCTTTACGGCCATGTCGGTCTCGGATCCGGAAACCGGCATGCACACCCTCTTTCAGGGGGTCATCATGCAGCAGTTCTTTGCTGATGCACCGCCATGCCGGTTTCATGAGTCATGCAGCGAAGAGGATATTGCCTCTTTGGCAAACCTGCTTGAAGGTCATCACAGGGAGATTGCCGCAGTAATTTTAGAACCGGTTGTTCAGGGTGCGGGAGGCATGCGATTTTATTCACCCCACTATCTCTTGCGACTGAGGGCATTGTGTGATCGTTATAACGTACTTTTGATTTTCGACGAAATAGCTACAGGATTCGGACGTACGGGAAAGCTTTTTGCGCTTGAACATGCAGGAGTTGTACCTGATATCATCTGTGTGGGCAAGGCGCTGACCGGCGGCTACATGACACTGGCGGCAACGGTGACAACCGCCCGGGTTTCGGAGGCAATATGCTCAGGCTCTCCGGGGCTTTTCATGCACGGTCCGACCTTTATGGCAAACCCTCTTGCCTGTGCGGTTGCCTCAGCAAGTATCCGTCTGCTCGGCAGTTATGACTGGCAGATTGCTGTAACCGCTATTGAATCCGGGCTGCGAAAAGGGCTCGAACCCTGCCGCACCTTCAGGAGTGTTGCCGAGGTGCGTGTGCTCGGCGCCATAGGGGTTGTCGAGCTGCATCGTCCGGTAGAGATGAGGGTTATCCAGCAGCAGCTTGTCGACCGGGGGGTCTGGGTTCGTCCATTCGGCCGGCTGATCTACCTTATGCCGCCCTTCATCATGCATGAGGAGGAGCTTGCACTTCTTTGCCACGCAGTTTGTGATGTTGTGGAAGCTATTGCGTAACTTGTTGCTTTGCATTTTCTCATCGATAGACGGCCTGTTTTTTTACCGTTATCTGTAAGTTCAACACCCTATATACCATGAGTTCCAAACCCTGGCTCCGGCATTACGACAAGGGAGTTCCCCGAACGCTTCATCCTTACCCGGAAGAGAGCATGATTGATGTCATCCGGAGGACGGCAGAGGAGTCTCCGGATCATCCCGCGCTGCATTTCAAGGGCAGAGCACTCTCCTACAGCGAGCTGGAGCGTCAGAGCAATATGCTTGCCAGAGCGCTGGGAGCACTTGGTATTGCAAAAGGCGAGCGGGTGGCTCTGGTCATGCCCAACTCCCCGCAGATGGTGATCTCTGAACTCGGAATATGGAAAGCGGGTGCGGTTGCGGTCCCCATGAATCCGCTCTATACCGTTCATGAGTTTGAGCACACCCTTAACGAGTGCGGTGCAGAGACCGCTATTGTCCTCTCCCCTTTTTATGAGAAAATCAAGGAGGTGCAAGCCGCTTCACGCCTGAAAAGGGTGATTGTCACCAATATCAAGGAGTATCTCTCACCGCTCAACAAGCTTCTCTTTACGCTTCTGAAAGAGAAAAAAGATGGTCACAGGGTTCAGCTCCGCCGTGGAGACCACTCGTTGCAGGAGCTGATTGCTGCTCAGGCCGGCCTCAACACGGCCCTGCCGCCGGTACGATATGATGATCCCGCGATTTTTCTTTTTTCCGGTGGTACGACCGGTAATCCCAAATGTGTTGTCATAACCCACCAGGGCCTGGTGATGACCGGCATGCAGATTGCCGCATGGTTCAGTGTTATTCTTGAAAACGGGAAGGATGTTATTCTGCTGAATATGCCTCTCTTTCACGTCTATGCCCAGGTCGGTATTATGGGAGCCGCTTTTGTTGCCCGCTACCCGCTCGCCCTCGTGCCGAATCCAAGGGATCTTGATGATCTGCTGCATACCATCAAGAGGCTCAAGCCGGCCGTATTGCCCGGAGTGCCAACCCTTTTTACCGCACTGATCAACCATCCCCGGGTCAAGCACGACAGTTCGATTCTGAAATCGGTCAAGCTCAGTGTATCAGGAGCCGCACCGCTTCTGCTCGAAACAAAAAAACGGTTTGAAGAGCTGACCGGCGGACGGATTATTGATGCCTACAGTCTTACTGAATCGGCCCTTGCATCGGTTTTTACCCCGATTCTCGGCACCTACAAGCAGGGCTCGGTAGGTATTCCTGTCACGGATGTTGACGTGCGGATTGTAGAGCAGGATCATGGTAATGAAGTGCTTGGCGAGAATGAAATCGGTGAAATTATCATGCGTGCTCCCCAGCTCATGAAAGAGTACTGGCAGAACCCGCTGGAAACCGATCTGGTTCTGCGTGACGGCTGGCTTTTTACCGGTGATATCGGCTATCTCGATGAGGATGGTTACCTCTTCATTGTCGACCGCAAAAAAGATGTCATCAAACCCGGAGGCTTCCAGGTCTGGCCGCGCGATGTTGAAGAGGTCATTGCTGTACACCCGGCGGTACTCGAAGTCGGCGTTGCAGGAGTGCCCGACCCCTACCAGGGAGAGGCGGTCAAGGCCTGGGTTGTACTGCGCAACGGCACCAAGCTTTCACTCGAGGAGCTCCGCGACCACTGCCGCAAGGAGCTTGCCGCATACAAAATTCCCAAGCATATCGAATTCATCGAAGCACTTCCGAAATCCACGGTAGGCAAGGTTCTTCGTCGCAAGCTTGTGGAATTACACAAAGAGAAGTTGTAACCGAGGGATTGCGTTCAAGGACTTAAAGGACATCAGGGACTTCAGGGACGAAGAGGAAGAAAGGTAAATTCAGAACAAGCCAAGGTTACTTCCCGTACTGTGGTGTGCACCAGAATAGCACAGGGTTATCTGCCTATAATCTCATTAACTCCCTCGACAACCCGCAGCATCTCCTCGGCAGAAATCGTTCCGATTTTGCTTCCGATCCGTTCTGCTGACAACGTTTTGATCTGGCTGATTTTAACCCACGATTTTTTTGGAAGAGCGGCAGATTCAATTGGTAAAGTAAGCGGAAAACCTGCTTTTTGTTGCTGGCTTGTCAGCGCAACGGCAATAACCGTCCCCGATCGGTCATTAAAAACATCATGGCTCAACACCAGCACAGGCCGAAGACCGGATTGCTCATTACCCCGAGTCGGGTTCAGGTCAGCCCACCGGATCTCACCCCTCAGTATTCCGGCCATATCTCAATCTCCCCGGTTATACCCTCATCTGCCAGTTGGCGCTCTTCAACAGGATCAAGTTTTGCGCACTCTTCAGCCAGTCTGCGGTGCTCAATACGCTCAATTTTTTCATAGAGAGCTTCTTCTATTGCCTGACTGCGATTGGCAAAAACCCTCCTTTCGACAAGCCGGTCAATTTTTATGATGGCCTGTGCATCAATGGTTACCGCAACTTTTGTTTTCCCCATCTGCTCTCCTCACTGAATAGTTATCATACTTTCTATCATACCTTTTTCTTTTGATAAAAACAACGATCGGTTTTTATGAAGGAGCTTGATTATGACAGAAAAAAGGACTTAACCTGAATTATTCACGAGGGCAATAAAAAAAGGGAGGGCAAGTCCCGCTAATTTG
>NZ_MPJE01000024.1:0-45167 GCF_001975465.1 Chlorobium sp. KB01 | reverse complement strand
TTATTTCCCAATCGGGTACCTAAGACAGAGGTCTACGGATACAAATCGCTCAGTTTAGGCATCAGTCATGAAGCCGATTCGCATTAATAACTACTGTTTTGACCGTATCCATGCCTGGATACAGTATGACTGGCAGATTCCCCAGTTCATGGAGGTGGTCATCGAAGTTTTTTATCCTGAAAACCGCAATGCAGAAGGCCTTGTCATGTTCAACCACGGCTTCCTGATCGGCAACGACCTGCTCTTTTATCCAAAAAAAATTATCGGTGCCTTCACTGATGACAATCCGCTTTTCGGTATCAATCCTTCAGCTTTCTACAATTACTCCTCGGCAATTGTTGAAAAAAACTGGGCCATGGCCTTTGTTACCACCTCGCATATGCAGTTTGAAGGGGTTCCCTGGATTGATATAGGCGGCAATCCGAGAGTCGGACAGGAGGCCTATGCCGCAGCCTCCTATCTCATCAAGTATGGTGCTACCGATTTTTTCTTCCGGCAGGAAGAGAAAAACCGGGGGCTTGAAATTTTTGATCCAAATGCGGCCGAAAAAAACCGGTTCATGAAGCCGGGATGTAATAATGTGATTTTTGCCGGTCACTCAGTAGGCGGTGCGCATGCACAGGCAGCAGCTTGCGGCTTTGAGACACTGCAGGAGCTTGGAAGAAAATCTTACCGGTTATTCGATCCGGTGATCTTTGATCGTGAGTTTTTACCGGAATACACGGAACGGATGTCAAAATGGCAGCCGCACGAGAGGGCTAATCCGGTAGGGCTTTTGCAGCTTTCGCCGGTTGACCAGAAAATCCTTCCTCCGTTGATTCCCGGTATGCAGCCATACCGCGAAGCTCTTGCTGCAAAAAAGCTCCCGATTCTGATGATTGTCGGCCAGTATGACTGTGCCTGCCTCAACAGTAAAAACTCCAACCCTCCGGCATGGTCTGCTACTCCGGGTGACACCAATACCCAGTTCGCTCAGCTTGCACCAGAGGGGAGCAACTCCTGGGCAGTGGTTGCCAATGTTGCTCGCGGCAGTCACAGTGGCTACCTGACTGAAAACAGCGAGTTGTGCGCTTTGGCTGACTCTCCGAAAAACTGTCCTGCCGGTGTTGGAAAAGATACCTACAAGTCATGCGGAGAGGAGAGTCTCTTTGTCAATGCCCTGCTGAAGGAGTTCATCAACATCTATCCTTCGGAAGGCGGCTTTCAGGGGGAGTTCTGCGACTGGATCAAGAGCGACTGCATTCAATGGCTTAACCGTGAAAATCCCTTTGGCAGCCTCAATCTGCTGCCAATGAATGGCGGGGGATATATCGATTATGCAGGCAAGTCCACCCGCTGCAAGCCGTAACCGTTCAGCGCTTTCATAGCGAAGAATGCGCCCTTTATTCGCCCGGAACAGGAGAAGTGTTCCGGGCGTTTTGTTTCCGTTCATCCACTTGAGCATTCGCTACTGCCCAGGAGATATTTTTTTCGGAATGTTCAACCTTTGAATCCGGTTTATTACCTTAAGGGACTGCTGTTGATTGTCGCGAGTGATGATCAATTGAACTATCGGTTTTATTGAGATTTCAACCCCTGTTATGCTGCGTCACCTCTTTCTGCCTGAAATCTGCATGGAAGAAAATCCGGAAACCATGATCGGGTTTCGGGATCAGCAGATGCAGGGGAACATTTTTTCTTTCTATCCATGACCTTAATGACAGGCCCTGAATCAGTGATTGCCGCCATAACTGCCCCGCGTGAAATCCCGTTCAACTATACCTCTGCCGGTGACCGGCAGGCGATCTCCTTTCTTATGGGTCCGGAGATTGTACGACTGCTTGATGAACTGCGCGAACGGAGGGTGACCGGGCGCTCTGCACGGTTGATGATGGGCATTATCGGCGAAATTCTTATTCACCGGCGCAACCCCTTTCTTTTTCAGGAGCTGGTAGACTCTCCAACCCGTCGTCGGAGGCTTTTTGAACGGGCATTCCAGGAGCTCGACACGATTGCCGGCTCTGCCAACGGCGAGACAAGGGTGACGGTTATTGTTGCCGCAGTAAGGGAGCAGCTTGAGCGATTCCGTTCGGCTGTCAAAAAAACTCCGGAGCTTCGCCGCCGCCTGAAGCGCGAACTCGGCGCGGTTGTCGGTCCCGGAAATGTGCTTTTTGATCCCTTCTCCCTTGCTGCCCATGCAACTGATGCCACGGACTGGCGACTTCATCTGCCCTCAGCGGTTGTGACTCCTGACGAGGAGTCACAGGTTGCTCCGCTGATTACTGCTATTGCCGGTATGGGACTCAACATTATCCCCAGGGGGGCCGGGACAGGCCTGACCGGCGGGGCTGTACCGCTCCGCTCCCGCTGCGTGATTATCAATATGGAAAAACTTAACCGGATCAAGGGGATTTCGGTTCGCGACTTTACGCTTGACAACGGTATGTCGGCAGAGGCTTCGGTAATTGAGGTCGAGGCCGGTGTGGTTACTGAAAAAGCGATGGAGGAGGCTGATGAGCATGGCCTTGTTTTTGCTACCGACCCGACCAGCGAGTGGTCCTGTACGGTGGGCGGCAACATTGCGGAAAATGCCGGCGGCAAGATGGCTGTTCGCTGGGGAACCTGCATCGACAATCTGCTTGAGTGGCGGATGGCCATGCCCTCAGGCGAGAACTGGACGGTAAAGCGGGTAGATCACCGGCTGCGTAAAATTCTGCATGAAGATCGTGTGACTTTTGAGGTATGGAGCGATTCGGGCAAACGGCTTGAATGTATTGAACTGCTTGGTACCGATATCCGTAAAAAAGGGTTGTGGAAGGATATTACCAACAAGGCGCTCGGTGGTGTTCCCGGTCTTCAGAAAGAGGGAACCGATGGCATCATCACCTCTGCTGTTTTTGTGCTTTACCCCAGGTATCCCGAAAAACAGACGCTCTGCCTGGAGTTTTTCGGGCCTGATATGGATGAAGCCAGCCGGGTTATTGTTGAGCTTTCGAAAATTTTCCCGCTGCTTTCCGAGAATCGCGAAGCTCTGCTTGCCCTTGAGCATTTTGATGATGAGTATATCCGTGCTATCGACTACAAGGTCAAGGCCCCGAGAGCACAGACGCCCAAAGCGGTGCTGCTCATTGATATTGCCGGCAACAGCCCCGAAGAGGTGAAGAGCGGTGTTTCGCGGGTGGAGAGTCTGCTTGAGCACCATCCCAATACCCTTATGTTTGAAGCCGGTGACAGTGCCGAAGCAGTCCGGTTCTGGGCGGATCGCAAAAAGCTCGGAGCCATTGCCCGGCGGACCAACGCCTTCAAGCTCAACGAGGACATTGTTATTCCGCTTGAAGCGCTTGCGGAATTTTCACGATTTATCGATGAGCTCAATATTGCCGAAGAGCGGTATGCACAACAACGGTTTGTCAAACGGGCCGCTGAAATTCTTTCGACGTCGAAGGTCAAGGATGATGATAGCCGGTTTGCCTCCAAGATTCCGGCAGGAGTGGAACTCTGCGGGTTGTTTGACGAAAAGATTGGCTCACTTTCGCCTGAAGCCCTGCGCATGCATACGATCATCGATGAGCACCGCAGGGAGCTCGGCGAGCTGGTACAGGGCTATCCTGATATTGAATCCGCTCTGGATGGAGCATACCATCAGGTGCGGGACCGCCGTATTGTGCTGGCTACACACATGCATGCCGGTGACGGCAATGTTCACGTCAATGTGCCGGTTCTCTCCAACGATCGCTCCATGCTTGAGCGGGCGGACCAGGTGATTGACCGGGTTATGGAAAAAGTGGTTGCGCTGGGAGGCGTTGTCTCCGGCGAGCACGGTATCGGTGTTACCAAGCTTAAATACCTTGACAAGGCTATTGTTGAGGAGCTTAGAGCGTATCGTCTCAAGGTTGATCCGAAGGGGATGATGAACCCCGGTAAACTTGACGATTTTGAGGCACTTGAGCACATTTTTACCCCCTCCTTCAATCTGCTTGAACTTGAGGCGCATATTCTCAAACGGGCACAGATCGAGGAGCTTTCAAAGAAGGTCAACTACTGTATCCGGTGCGGCAAGTGCAAGACCGACTGCTGCGTCTACTATCCGGCAAGGGGGATGTTCTATCATCCGCGCAACAAGAATCTGGCGATAGGTTCGCTTATCGAAGCGCTGCTTTTTGACGTCCAGCGCGAGCGTACAACCGATTTTGATCTGCTTAAATGGCTTGAAGAGATTGCCGATCACTGCACGATCTGTCATAAATGCCTCAAACCCTGTCCGGTGGATATCGATACCGGCGAGGTTTCTGTGCTCGAACGGGAAATTCTTTCGGAGTGGGGTTTCAAACACTCCTCACCGGTCACGGAATTGACCCTGAGCTATCTTGACAGCCGTTCACCGGCATTTAACTCGCTCTTCCGCAAAACGGTACTCCGCGCAGGCGGAATGGCACAGCGTGCAGGGCATCGGCTCTCGGCGTCGTTTCAGCCGGAAAATGACCCACCGGCACTCTACCCGCTCAGGCTTCTGCGTTCTGCTGTGCCTCCTGTGCCGGAAGATACCCTGCGTGACCTTCTTCCTGAGTGCGGCCCGGACCAGGTACTTGTTTTTGAGCCGGCTGGTGAGGTGAAAGGCAATATATTCTACTTTCCGGGATGCGGTTCCGAACGTCTGAACTCCACCATCTCGATGGCGGCCATCCATCTTTTGCTTGAGCTCGGCACAAGGGTGGTGCTTCCTCCTCCATTCCTCTGCTGCGGTTTTCCTTCGCATGTCAATGCCAAGAGCGACCAGTATTCGAGTATGGTACTTCGCAACACCGTTCTCTTCAGCCAGATCCGGGAGATGTTCTCCTACCTTGACTTTGATGCCTGTGTGGTTACCTGCGGCACCTGTATGGAGGGGCTTGATGCTATTGAAACCGGCAAGCTCTTCGGCGGCAAAATTATTGATGTTGCCGCCTACGGCCTTGAAAAAGGGTTGAAACTTGATACAGAGGGAGAGTATCTCTACCATTCGCCCTGTCATGACTCGCTCACCGGCAAGGCAGCAGAGACCCTTCAGGCCATTGGTGGTTTCAGCAGAGTGACCCCGATACCGCACTGCTGTTCTGAGGCAGGTACGCTCTCGCTCTCACGACCCGACATTACCGATTCCATGCTGCACCGGAAGAGGGATGCCATTGAAGAATCACGCAAGCACACTGAGAGCAGGGTTATTCTGACCAACTGTCCCTCCTGTGTGCAGGGGCTTGGCCGGAATCTTGACCTTGGAATAGAGCCGCTCCATATTGTGGTTGCACTGGCCGAAAAACTATCCGGTACGGGTTGGCGTGATCTTATGCTGAACCAGGCCTCCAAAGCCTCCAGGGTGACGTTTTAACAGAACGTGACAGCATCGGTTCTTATCGGGCATCACCCGACGCCGTAATCGGGGGTTCGGAACAAACAGATAGAGATCCACTTTCCGGAGCTGAAGATGATTGTTATGGCCTGGCATTCACTCTCTGCTGAAGAGACGCAAAACAAACTTGCATCCACTTCGGAGGGGCTCAGCTCCATTGAGGTGGTTTCACGGCTCGGCAGATACGGACCGAACCGGATTGAGGCCGAGCGCAGGGCAGGAGCCTGGAAGCTCCTTCTGGATCAGTTCCGCAATGTGCTGATTATCACCCTTCTCATTGCAACACTTCTCTCCGCCTTTCTCGGTCACACGCTTGAGGCTGTAGCCATTGCTGTTATTGTTCTTTTTGCCGTGCTGCTCGGCTTTATACAGGAGTTCAAAGCAGAGAAAGCCATTGAGGCACTCCGGCAAATGGCGGCTCCGCTGGCCAGAGTTCGACGTGACGGAAAGGAGGTTACGGTCAATGCTGTCGATCTGGTTCCCGGTGATCTTCTTATGCTTGCTGCCGGTGACCGGGTTCCGGCAGACGCGAGGCTGTTGCAAGCGCTCAACCTGCGTGCCGAGGAGGCTTCACTGACAGGGGAGTCACTCCCCTCTGAAAAAGAGTCCGCCGCTATTCTCCCTGAAGCAGCGGGCCCCGGTGACCGGCGCAACATGGTTTTTGCCGGCACCTCAATCAGCTACGGGCGTGCCACCGCCGTCGTAGTCTCAACCGGTATGCAGACCGAGTTCGGCAGGATTGCCGCCATGCTGCAACAGGTTGAGAGCGAAAAAACGCCCCTTCAGAAAAATCTTGACAGGGTCGGTTCGGCGCTTGCCCGTGCTGCCTTTGTTATTGTGCTGGTGATTGTTGTGCTCGGTGTCTTTCGTGGCCAGTCATTTATCGAGATGCTTATTTTCGGCATTGCCCTTGCCGTAGCCGTTGTGCCCGAGGCGCTCCCTGCTGTTGTCACCATATCCCTTGCCCTCGGCGTACAGCGGATGGTGAATCGACATGCCCTCATGCGCCGCCTCTCTGCGGTTGAAACCCTTGGCAGTACAACCGTTATCTGTTCCGATAAAACCGGCACCCTCACCCGTGACGAGATGACGGTACGCGTGCTCTATACCTCCGGTACCCGCATTGAGGTCAGCGGTTCAGGTTATCATACGAAGGGCTCCTTCACGGTTCCCGGAGGTAAACCCCTGCCTGAAAGCCTGCATGAGCTGCTTGTAGCGGGTGTGCTCTGCAACGATGCCCGGATCGTGAAAGTGAGTGAAGGGGGGTGGACGGTCGCTGGTGATCCGACCGAGGGTGCACTGCTTGTGCTTGCCCGGAAGGCCGGATTGCAGGAGGATCAGCTTCAAATCGAGCATGATCGGCTCAATGAGCAGCCTTTCTCTTCAGAAACCAAACGGATGATGACCACCAATCGGGACGGCGATTCAGTCAAAACCTTTGTCAAGGGGGCGCCGGAGGTACTGCTCGATCTTTGCACTCATGTTCGTATCGCAGATGGTGTTCAGGAGCTGGATGAGGTGACAAAATCGGCACTCCTGCTTGAAGCGGACGGGCTTGGCAGAAAGGCGCTTCGGGTGCTTGCGCTTGCTGTCAAACCCGGAGCTGCACTCGATGGTGCTGCCACAGGGATGACCTTTCTTGGTTTTGCAGGCATGATCGATCCACCGAGAGCTGAAGCTGCCGAAGCCGTCCGGCAGTGTATTGCCGCGGGTATCCGTCCGGTCATGATTACCGGAGACCACCCGCTGACAGCCGAAGCTATTGCCGGTGAACTCGGGATTCTCGCCGACGGCAGGGTAGTGACCGGCATGATGCTTCAGGGGATGAGTGACGAAGAGCTCTCCCGTTCGTCCGGTTCGATTTCGGTCTTTGCGCGTGTTGCGCCCGAACACAAACTCCGCATTGTTGAAGCTTTGCAGAAAAACGGAGAGGTTGTGGCCATGACCGGTGACGGGGTGAACGATGCACCCGCCCTCAAGAGAGCCGATATCGGCATCTCCATGGGCATTACCGGTACCGATGTTTCAAAGGAGGCATCGGCCATGATGCTCACTGATGACAACTTTGCCTCCATTGTTGCCGCCGTTGAAGAGGGGCGGGGGATTTACGACAACATCAAGAAGTATCTGACCTATCTGCTCTCCTCCAATATCGGCGAGCTCGGCCTGATGGCCTTTGCCACCCTGATGGGTATTCCTCTCCCCCTGACCGCCGTGCAGATTCTCTATGTCAATCTTGCCACTGACGGCTTGCCGGCCCTTGCTCTTGCCGTTGACCCGGCTGAAGAGGGTATCATGCTCCGTCGGCCTACCGATCCCAAAAAGGGGATATTTACCCGCCCGGTGCTTGCCCTGATGCTCACGGGCGGCATCTGGTCAACCATAGTCAATATCTCGCTCTTCCAGTGGGCGCTGGTTTCCGGTCGATCGCTTCAGGAGGCTATGACCATGACCTTTGTCTCCCTTGTCCTGATCCAGTTTTTCAAGGCCTATAACTTCCGTTCCGAAACAAAATCGATCCTGCATCGCCCCTTCGCCAACAAATGGCTCAACATCGCCATCCTCTGGGAGCTGGTGATGCTTGCTGCCATCATTTTCATTCCGGTACTCCGCAAACCCTTTGGCACCTTCCCGCTCACCGGCGAAGACTGGCTCATTGTGATCTCTTCGGCCGCGACGGTTGTGTCTGTCATTGAACTCCTCAAATGGTTTTTGCGCAAGGGATTATTCAGGTGATTTCGCTGTGGAGTCAAGGGTTTAATGCGGCGTAAAAGTCCGACACCACCTGGTTGAATCCGTAGGCAAGTTCGGTATTTTCTACTTCACTTTGGCTGAACCACCGGAGCATCTCTCCTTCATGCTGAACTATCTGCTCAATCTGAAGCTCTCGTTGTTGAAGAAAGACATGCTCTGTCCGGTCTGAAAAATCATAGGAGCGAAAGAGTGTACAACCCTGAACATTGATCTCAATCTCTTCCATCATCTCCCTTGCAATGCACCCGGCAGGAGTTTCATCCGGCTCTACATGACCACCGGGCAGATCCCACATCCCGGGGTAGGGAATGGTGGGGATGTTATCGCGGAGCATGAGCAGAACCTGTTGCTTGCTGTTATGGAAGATGATACTGGCACCGGTGTGTTTCATGGAGATACAGTTATTTAATCTTGATCAGCAAATTCTGCCCTCTTCATCAAGCCGGGGATACGGCGCCCCTTCCTGCCGGAGTTCACGGCTCAGACGCGGATATGCCAGTTCAAAAAGAGTCCGGTGGAATAATCCGGGTTCCATCTGCAAGGAGTCATACATCCCTTTTGCGCTTCTTTGACGCTGGGCTTCAAAAAGAATAAGAGCTGTGGCTACCGAGACATTGAGGGATTCCACCATCCCGAACATGGGAATTGCAATCGTCTGGTCCGCACCCTGAAGTGCAGCTTCGGAAATCCCGTCCCATTCGGCACCGACAACAAGGGCGGTCGGCATCGTATAGTCGATGTTTCTGAAGTCCATGCACCCGGCACTGCTGGATGCAACAAGGATCTGCATATTCTGGTCGGAGAGCTTTTTATACACCGTTGCCATCTCATGGTAGAGGTGGAGGGTAGTCCATTTGCTTGCCCCTGCCGCTGCATCCTGCTCTGTATAGATCGATTTACGGTATGAAACCGCATGAAGCTCGCCGATACCGACCGTATCGCAGCTCCTGATAATGGCCGAGAGGTTGTGTGCCTTGTTGACATTGTCCATGACAACGGTCAGGTCCGGCTGCCGATGAAGCAGCATATGACGGATTTTGCGGAATCGATCAGGAGAGATCATGATTGAAATAGGTAATGAAGAACAAGCAACCCGTTTTTTTGTGTTGCTTCACTTTCATGGATACGCTTCAGTTCCCGGCCGGGGGGTGACAGTACCCGATCCGACGGGGCCGGTTGCGAGGGTAAAAAAAAATAACTATATCAATAGTAAGTGTTTTAAAGGGAATGGTTAGTAAATTTCAAACAATAATAACAGGGGGATAGCCATCAGCATCATCCCTCTTTCGGAACCGTATGAAGGAGAGCGTCGGGTTGGCCGGCGGGTGAAGTGTTCAGTTTCGCGCCGCAAGGATCTGCCTGTAATACTATGAGTATTCATGATAAAAAACATCCCCACCTTGACCGGCTTCTCAAGAAAGCAACGCCGGTAACTCTTGATCCATCATCAAGGGTGCTTATACTGAGTGACTTGCATATGGGCAATGGTGGCAGGCGTGACGAGTTTCGCCGAAATGCCGAACTGGTCAGGACCATGCTTTCCACTTATTACCTTCCTGAAAAATATAATCTGGTGCTTAACGGTGATATCGAGGAGCTGCTGAAGTTTCCTCTTGACAGCATCGTTTCAGAGTGGAGTGCGTTGTACGATCTCTTTCTGAAGTTTCAGCAAAACGGTTTTTTCTGGAAAATCTATGGAAACCATGATTCGGGTCTGATTGAGGAGCCCGATTACCCGCTTGCTTCATCGATGATTGAATCGTTGAAATTTCATTACGGCGATGAAACACTCCTGCTCTTTCACGGCCATCAGGCTTCGGTACTCTTTTGGGAGACCTACCCGATTGTCAGCCGCTCAATCATTTTTTTCCTTCGCTATATAGCCAAACCTGTGGGTATACGGAATTTTTCAAGCGCCTACAACAGCCGCCGGAGGTTTGCCATAGAGAAGTCAATCTACGAGTTTTCAAACCAGGCCAAGATTGTCTCTATCATCGGCCATACCCATCGTCCCCTCTTTGAATCGCTCTCGAAAGTGGATTTTCTGAACTTTCGTATTGAGGAGCTCTGCCGGGCCTACTCGACAGCCGGGAGTGAAACCCGTGCGACTATCGAAAGAAAAATTGCAGCCCTGAAAACAGAGCTTGCAGCCTGTTACAAGGAGGGTAAAAAAATAGGTCTCCGGAGCGGTCTCTATAATAATCTCACGATTCCCAGTGTCTTCAACTCCGGATGCGCTATCGGAAAACGGGGAATCACTGCGCTTGAAATCGAAAGGAGCAAGATCAGGCTGGTCTACTGGTACAACGGCAAGCAGAGCCGGAGATTTACCAGTGATCGCGATAACCGGCCCGTTGAGCTCGGTTCGACCGGTTTTTCACGGGTTGTTCTGAATGAGGACTCGCTGGACTATGTATTCTCCCGCCTCCACCTGCTCGCCTGAGGGAGACCGCTATCAATCGGTTCCGCAATTCGATAGCTTCGTTGGGCGGTGCTCGAAATCCTCATGTACTGCATGTACATTCCGGTTACTGCGCTCCGTTCGCTCGCTCTCTAACTGCTCACGACAAGTAATAGCGGTGCCCTGAACGCCTCCTACTGCTTCCAGTCACTTTTCAATCAGGGTGATGATATCGTCCGGGTGCGCGGCGAGGCTTTTGGCGCCGAGCTCGAGTAACTCGCTTTCGGGCCGGAAGCCCCAGAGGACGCCGAGGGGGTAAAATCCGGCCCTTGTAGCGGTCTGCATGTCAATGCCGCTGTCGCCGACGTAGAGAATCTCTGAAGGGGTTGCTTCGAGCTCTGCTGCGACAGAAAGGGCGCTTGTCGGGTCCGGTTTTGAGGGTATGCCGTTTCGCTGACCCATCACCACATCAAACTTCCAGTTCCCGAGGAGTTCCTCCGCACAAAGCAGGGTGAATTGATCAGCCTTGTTTGAAAGAATCGCTGTTTTTATTCCCCTCTTTTTCAGGGAGTCAAGCATTTCGGCTATGCCGGGATATGGTCGTGAATTGATGTTCCAGTTGAGTGTATACTCTTCCATAAATTCGGGTAGCAGTCGGTCAATAATATCCACGGTGCCTTCATCTTCAGGCAGTGCCTTTCTGACCAGCTCTCTCATGCCGTGACCGACCAGGTAGCGACACTCGTCGATTGAGTGGGTGGGGTAGTTGTGCCGGGCAAGCACCGAGTTGAGTGTTGTGAGCAGATCCGCGAGGGTGTCGAGGAGGGTGCCGTCGAGATCGAATATAACCGCCTTGAACATACGTTGTTTTCTGTTTATGGAGTGTGATGCCGGGATGGAGTATTACCTTTTATCCTTTTGTTGCTGTGCAGAGAAATACGGGATACACTGTTGTTTTTCCCTCACTGCTTTTCTTGTTCACGGTGTAAATCGTGTTGTACGAAATGCCTTGTAAACCCGCAGCTTCCATCATGGCCGTCAGTTCAGTGCGATCAAACCCGTGATGAACCTCTTCGTTCGGGTCGTCATGAAAGTGATCGTCCTCACGCTCAAGATCGGCAATGGCAATGGAGCCGCCCGGAGCAAGCAGCGTCGCGATACGGCAGAGAAAACCGGCCGTATCTCTGATATGGTGGAGCGTCATGCTGCTGTAGATCAGGTCGAATGATTGTGCCCGCTCAACCGATGCAGAAGGGGAGGAGAGGTCAAGCAGGGCGGTCTCAACATTCAGGAGGCCGAGCGAACGGATTTTTTCCTGAAGAACATGCAGCATCTCCTGTGAGGTGTCAATGGCAGTCAACTGCTTGACGAGTGGGGCTATTGCCATGGAAACAAGCCCGGTTCCGCATCCGGCTTCAAGGACCTGCATGGTTTTTACGGGAGAACATCTTGCGATGATTGCCTCCGCAACGGCTCCGGCCAGCGCCCTTCGGCGGGGATCACTATCCCACATTGAAGCTTCGGTATTGAATTTTTCAGTGCTGTTCCAGTTACCATTCATAGCGTTTAAGGTCAGATTTACTATAGCTGGAGGTTCAGGTCGTCCTGTTTTTTTTAGTTACGGGCACCCCTATGCCTTGAAGATGCCCGTGTCGATCCACTCGTTTTTCAAAAGCGACCACCAGTCAATAGCTACCCCTTTCAGCACATATTCATAGGGGAGCCAGCCGTACCCCTCCATGCCCCAGCCGCTGCCCCAGGAGTTTCTGATCAGCAGGGCTCCTTTTGTCTCTTTTGCTTCGATGGAGCTGTTTTTAATCCTGATGGAGTCATCATAGCCGACAGCAACAACGGCATGGCCTCCGACAACTTTTTCACCGGCTGCAGGAAACGGTATCATTCCGGATTTTGCTGCCTGTGCAACAGAGCTGAATACCGTGAAGCCGAACATTGAGGGGAGTCCGGCCGAAAGATTTGATTTGATCATTTTCAGCAGCTCTTTTTCCCCGATTCCGGGCGAGTCCATTCGGTAGTAGCTTATTGCCTGAAAACTCTGGGCATAGGCGTAGCAGAACGCTGAGGGCTCTTTATCGAAATCAGCAACAACATAGGGAAAGTACTCTTCCGGCGGTACACCGAAGAGGACCAGTGCGCCCATGGTGGAACGGATAAACGCCCCGGAATCTCCACGCCATCGGAGCAGGTTTCGAGTGGTCTTGTAGAGGAAAAGCCTGGAGGCATCGGTATGCTTGCCAAAGGCCCGTCGTTCAAAATACTCGACGATTCCAATGCCGGCGTGTGCGGTGCAGGAACCAATGGTAAGCTGGTTTTCAACAGGGGAGCACCATGGCCGTAAATCTGCGGAAGAAGCAGGAGCGGAAGCAGGTTTTGCTACACCGACCTGTGAAAGCATGCTCTTGACGGAGTTTTTCTGACCCAATTTCCTGAGATCGTTTGAGACGTTATTGTGCTCGGCCGTGTAGTCCCTGAAATCGGGATAGTCCGGAAGCCATCCCATTCCCCTTCCGGTATTTTCTGCTGACTGATCCATAGAGTTCTCTCCGTCTACGTTGCGTTGTGTGTTTCAGTAAAACATACAATTTCATTACCGGCGGGCGATGTGCATCTCTCTGGATGGGGAGATGCACTGTTGAACATATTACAAGTTCTTCTTACAGAGCGATTTCCGGTTAAAGCTTTTTTCGGGCCTCAATGATCTGCTCGGCCACCGAGTTGAATGAGCAGCTCCCGTGTGATTTTTTGGAGTTGACGCTTGCATCAGCTTTAAGCGCCGGATAGATATCCGATTCAATTGCCTCGGAGAACTCCCTGTACTGTTCAAGCGGGATATTCGGCAGGGTGACGCCGGAGGCAATGCTCCAGGTAACAATCTTTCCGGTTATCCGGTGTGCATCACGGAAGGGAATCTGCTTGCGGACAAGGTATTCAGCGATTTCTGTGGCAAGGCTGAGATCCTCATTGGTCAGTTTGGCCAGCTTCTCCTCCTTGAGTCGGGTATGTTCGAGCAGTCGTGCAAAAATTTCAACACTGCCGACCGTGGTTTCGGCACTGTCAAACAGAGGCTGTTTGTCCTCCTGCATGTCACGGTTATAGGAGAGCGGCAGTCCCTTCATGATGGTCAGCATAGCCATGAGATTGCCATAGACCCGGCCGGTTTTTCCTCTGACCAGTTCGGCGATATCGGCGTTTTTCTTTTGCGGCATAATGGAGGAGCCGGTTGCAAAGGCATCGCTGATCTCAAGATAGCCGAACTCGTAGGAGCTCCAGAGAATCAGATCCTCAGCAAACCGGGAGAGGTGCATCATGATGACCGAACAGGCGGAGATGAACTCGATGACCGTGTCGCGATCGCTGACGGCATCGATACTGTTTGCAAAGAGGTCGTCAAAGCCAAGCAGCTCGGCACTGCGCTTTACGTTGAGCGGCAGGGTGCTGCCGGCAAAGGCCGCAGCACCGAGAGGAGAGATATTCACCCGTTTCATGAGGTCACCGAGGCGGTCACGATCACGGAGGAACATATTGAAATAAGCAAGGTAGTAGTGACCGGCTGATATCGGCTGGGCCCGCTGCAGGTGAGTATAGCCGAATATGATGGTGTCGCGATGGGTTTTCGCCTTTTCGACAAGTACCTTCAAAAGTCCGCTGATGGCACCCTGAAGCTCCTCAATCTGGCGGCGCATATAGAGACGGGTATCGGTTGCGACCTGGTCGTTACGGCTTCTCCCCGAGTGGAGTTTGCCGGCTACGGCCCCTATTTTCTCCTTGAGCCGGTTTTCAATAACCGTATGGATATCCTCATCTTCCCACTCCGGAACCAGTGAACCGCTGCTCAGCTCCACTTCAATTTCGCCGAGTCCGGCAATGATCTGTGCAGCATCTGTGTCACTGACGATACCCTCTTCAGCAAGCATGGTGACATGGGCAACGGAGCCTCTGATATCCTCACGATAGAGCTTCTTGTCAACATGAACCGAGGAAGAGAAGAGGAGAGCGCCCCGGTCAAAGGGTTCTGAAAATCGGCTCTGCCAGAGTAGTTCTTTATTCTTGCTCATATTGGTTGTTGTGTTGAAATGGGAATGAAGCTGCCTGAAAATAATAAAATCAGCGGAAAAAGAGTTCCCTTGATACGTTCAGACCGATATGTTTGAGATAAACAACATCCATTTTCTGATGAGGTTATCCCGCTTCACCGCTGTTATGACATCCTGCTGAAAAGCTTTCTGAACCATGACCCGGTTGCCGGTTTCAGCTCTTTTCTGACCGGAAGCCCCTCTTTTTCCCAACCGGCAATTCCATGCTGCATATTAACCGCTTTGGAGTAGCCGTTGTTCACCAGAAAACGGGTCGCTACCATGCCGCGATTCCCTACATGACATGCGATCACGACCTTGCGGTCAACAGGTATCTCCTGAAACCTCGTTTTCAGCTCGCGTAATGGAATCTGCAAGATATTGGAAACGTCAAAAGATTTTTTTGAAACCTCCTTCGGCTCACGGACATCGACAAGCAGTGCCCCTTTTTTAATCAAGGCAAGAGCTTTAGCGGGGCTGATTTCCTGACTGTTTTTCATCATCTGTTTTTTGCTGGTTTTGTGTTTTCCGGTTTGGATAGCTTATGGAAACGTTCTGATAAAAGACTTTGTTTTTAAAAGTCAACAGGGGAATCGAAAGAACGTTCTGTCTGTCAACGGTATCGAACTATTCAGTCGGCTTTGATTGAAATAAAATCTCTTGCATATGATAGACATTTTTGTGTAATATACCAGTACGGGGTATGGGTATATTGAGTTTAAACATATACGATCATGGTTACAGACGGGGAGTCTATGAAAGATGTGATTATGAGACTGAAAAGGGTTGCCGGTCAGATTGAGGGATTGACAAGGATGATTGAACGCGAAGAGGAGTGCAGTCAGATCATCACGCAGTTCCAGGCCGCGAAGGCAGCTCTTGACAATACCTTTTCGCTGGTACTTCACCGTAACCTCAAGGGGTGTCTGAGTGAAGGTGACTCGGAGAGTGTAGAAAAGATTTTAAAACTTATTTCAAAACAGTAATCATCATGAAGGTCTACAAGGCGTTGATCGCTTGTTGTGTTGCGGGCGCTCTCGGCTCTCCGCAACAGGCAGCAGCCGGCGATAAAACAATGAAACTCTCTTTATCCGAAGCCCTTACGATGGCTCGTGAAAACAATTACGCCATCAAAGCCGCGCGCAGCAAGGTTGATCAGGCTGAGGCAAGGATTGTTCAGAGTCGTCAGTCATATCTGCCTAAAGTAACCTTGTCGGAGACTTTTGTTGTTACCAACGATCCCGGTGCTGCGCTGGTTCTGAAGCTTCAGCAGAATATTGTGCAGCAATCTGATTTTGATCCGGCCAGGCTCAACAATGCCGATGTCATCAACGACTTCAATACCTCCATTCAGGTCATGCAGCCGGTTTACAATGCCGATGCGGCAATAGGCAGGAAGATGGCTTTTACAGCCAAAACAGCCCAGGAGCATATGACCGCCCGAACCGAGGAGTCTATCGGACTTCAGGTTACCAGAGTCTATTACGGTCTTATTCTTGCCCGCAAGAATATTGATGCCATCGAGCAGTCGATCCGGACCATGCAGGTGCACAGCAATGAGGCTGCCAAAGGGTTCAGTGCCGGTTTGCTGCCCAAATCAGACAAGCTCTCCACGGACGTGCGCCTCTCCGAGCTGCTTGAGCAGAAAATGATGATGCATGATGAGATAAAAAATGCAACGGATGCGCTGAAGGTGATGCTGCACCTTGATTCAGGAGTGACCATTCTGCCTACCGGTGATCTGGTTATTGACAGGGCTCTTCCGTCCGGAAATGAAAAGAGCGTTTCGGAGAACCGTTCCGATCTCAAGGCTTACGAAACCTGGCAGCAGGTAGCACGCTTGCAGGAGGAGATGATCCGGGCTTCGAAACGTCCCCGTTTGAATGCATTCCTTCAGACCAACCTGCACAGCGATACTGTTTTCAGTGGAGGTTCAAGCTGGGCGCTCGGTATGAATATGCAGTGGACCATTTTTGACGGTATGGCAACCGCAGGTCGTATTCAGGAGGCGAAAGCACAGGAGCGGGAGGCGATGTATAACTATGAAGCGGCAAAGAGCGGCAGTATTGCTGAAGTTGAAAAGTCGATGCGCTCGCTGAAAACATCGAGAGCCAGAATCGCCGTTGCCGAGAAATCGCTCGAAGAGGCCAGGGTAAGTCTTGATTATATCAGTTCACAGTTCAAGACCGGTATGGCCATGACCTTTGAACTCCTGATGCGTGAGCAAGCCCATACCTATGCGAAAATGAGGCTCAATCAGGCGAAGTTTGACTATTGCATGGCCAAAAGTGAACTGGCATACTACAGGGGAAACTAAACGGCAATCAACATGAGGAGTACGAATAAAAGAGAGATGCGGTTTCTGCTTCCGGTTGCCTTTGCCCTGCTTGTGTCGGGGTGCGGCAATCAAGCCGGGACTCATGCAGTAAAAGAACGGGAGCCCGCACCGGTTGCGGTCGGAACGCTTGTACCTGTGCGAACCAGCGGGGAGGCGGGAGGGCGTGAGGTGCTGCTTGTACCGGCCTCTTCGGTTTTCCGTAATGGAGATCTTGCAGGTGTTCTTGTTGTTGGCAACGATCAGCGGATTACCCGGCGCTGGATCAGGATTGGACGCATCGTAAAAGGTGATGTTGTAGTCCTCGGGGGAGTAGATAAGGGAGAGCTTGTGGTGGGAGAGTATAACCCGGAGCTTGGTGACGGAGTAACTGTAATAAAGAGTCCGAAAGTGACTGAGGAGGCTGAGAGCAAATGAATGAAGGTATTGCCGGTAAACTTGCAAAACAGTTTATCAATTCAAAAATAACGCCGCTTTTGATGGTGGCATCGCTTCTGGTGGGCATTATGGCGACGTTTATGACGCCGCGAGAGGAGGAGCCGCAGATTGTGGTGCCGATGGTTGATCTCTATATACCCTATCCCGGTGCAGCGCCTGCAGAGGTTGAAGCCCGTGTGGCAAAGCCGATTGAGAGGACGCTGACAGAAATTCCCGGAGTCGATTATGTCTACTCCACCTCAATGCCCGACTTTGCTCTGGTGACGGTTCGCTACAAGGTTGGCGAAGATGCCGAGCGCAGTATGGTAAAGCTCTGGTCTACCCTGATGAAAAATATGGACAAGATGCCTCCCGGTGTCCAGTTCCCGCTCATGAAAAAGGTCTCTATCGACGATGTTCCGGTGCTTAATCTCACCTTCTGGAGCAAGACGAAGAGTCCCTATGAGCTTCGTCAGAGTGCCGTAACCGTGGCTGATGAACTCAAAAAAATAAGCAACATCGGTGATGTGGAGATAAAAGGCGGATTGAAGCGCCAGGTGAAGATTGAGCTCAACAAAGCCAAACTTCAGCAGTTCAATGTCAGTCCGATGCAGATTGCCCGCCAGATTCAGCAGGGCAACAGCCAGATGACCTCCGGTGATTTCAAGCAGATGAACGAGGAGCTCGTTGTCCGCTCGGGGAAATTTCTTGAAAGCGCTGAAGAGGTCTCCAATATTGTTGTCGGCATTTACGGATCCGCTCCGGTCTATCTGCGTGATGTCGCTACCATAGTTGACGGCCCTGAAGAGGTCAATAACTATAACTTTTTCGGTTGGGCAGCAGCTGCTCCGAAAGGCTCGGTTTCCGGAGAGTATCCTGCGGTGACGCTTACCGTAGCCAAGCGCAAGGGCGGAGATGCCTCGGTACTTGCCGACAAGGTTATGTCGAGGGTCGACGGGCTCAGAAAGAGTGTTATTCCTTCAGGTATAACGGTGACTGAAACACGCAACTACGGCGCAACGGCTTCCGAAAAGGTATTCACCCTTCTTGAGCACCTGCTCATGGCGGTTGTAGCGGTTACAATTGTTGTCGGCTTTTTCCTTGGATGGCGGGGCGCACTTGTGGTGCTCGCTTCAGTGCCGATCACCTTTGCCCTGACGCTTCTGATCTACTACCTGCTTGATTATTCGCTCAACAGGGTAACCCTCTTTGCGCTGATCTTTGTTACCGGTATTGTTGTGGATGACTCGATCATCATTGCCGAGAACATTCACCGCCACTTCGCCATGAAGCGGCAGCCGAAGCTGCAGGCCGCCATTACCGCCATCAATGAGGTCGGCAACCCGACCATTCTGGCAACCTTTACGGTTATTGCCGCAGTGCTTCCGATGGTCTTTGTTTCAGGCCTCATGGGCCCCTATATGAGCCCGATGCCGATCGGAGCTTCGCTGGCCATGATCTTCTCGCTGCTCGTAGCCCTTATCGCTACCCCGTGGCTCTCCTATCGTCTTCTGAAAACCGAAGAGGGCCATCATGAAGAGTACGATATTACCAAAACTGGTTACTACAAGCTCTTCAACAACATCATCTCCCCCTTTATCGAGAGCAGTTTCAAGAGATGGCTCGCTTTCGGTGTGGTTGCTTTGATGCTGGTCGGTGCCATTGCGCTGGTGCCGCTGAAGGCTGTACAGATGAAGATGCTTCCGTTTGACAACAAGAACGAGTTTCAGGTGGTTATCGATATGCCTGACGGAACCTCTCTTGAGCAGACTGCAAGAGTTGCCAAGGAGGCAGCATCCTACCTGAAAACGGTTCCGGAGGTAGAGAGCTACCAGTACTATGTCGGAACCAATGCGCCGATCAATTTCAACGGTCTTGTCCGCCACTACTACCTTCGTCAGAAGGCAAATATGGCTGACATACAGGTTAACCTTGTCCATAAGGGAGATCGCAAGGCCCAGAGCCATGATATAGCCAAACGGGTCAGGGCTGATGTCCAGAAGATTGCCCTTCGCTATAACGGCAACGCCAAGATTGTCGAGATTCCTCCAGGACCTCCTGTGCTCTCGACCCTTGTTGCTGAAATTTACGGCCCCTCACAGGAGCAGCAGATAGCACTGGCAAAACAGGTGAAGAAGGTCTTTGAAGAGACCCCCGGTGTTGTGGATGTGGACTTCCTGGTTGAAGAGGACCAGAAGGTCTATAACCTGGTGGTGAACAAGGAGCGTGCAGCGTTCCGTGGTGTCAGTGCCGAACAGATCGCCCAGACGCTGCGTATGTCGCTGGCCGGTATGGACGTCGGAGTGCTGCATACCGACAAGCAGATTGATCCGGTTGCCATTCAGGTAAGGCTTCCGCAGTCCGGAAGAACCTCCCTGCAGGATCTCTCGGGGATATTTGTGCAGTCACAGGGTATGGGAACCCTGACAACCCGTCTTCGTGCCGGTCAGATGATTCCGCTTTCGGAACTGGTAACGGTTCAAGAGAAAATTCAGGACAAGAGTATCTATCGCAAGGATCTGCGCAGGGTTGTCTATGTGACCGCCGATGTTGCCGGTGCGACCGAGAGCCCGGTCTATGCGATGCTTGATATGGATAAAAAGATAGCGAAGCTCAAGCTTCCCGGCGGTTACTCCATCAGTCCGCTCTACACGGGATCGGGTGTGTCGGATGATAAACTCTCGATGAAGTGGGACGGAGAGTGGCAGATTACCTTTGAGGTCTTCAGGGATCTCGGTACGGCGTTTGCCGTCGTGCTGGTCATCATCTATCTGCTGATTATCGGCTGGTTCCAGTCCTTCAAGACGCCGCTGATCATGATGATTGCCATACCGTTGAGCCTTGTAGGAATTATTCCGGGTCACTGGCTGCATGGTGCATTTTTTACCGCTACGAGCATGATCGGCATGATTGCGCTTGCCGGCATTATGGTGAGAAACTCGGTACTGCTCATTGATTTCATCCAGATCCGCAGAGCGGAGGGAGCTGATCTCAAGCAGGCGGTTATTGAGTCGGCTGCGGTAAGAACCCGCCCGATCATTCTGACCTCCGGAGCCGTGGTTATCGGTTCGGTTGTCATGCTTTTTGATCCGATTTTCCAGGGTCTGGCCATCTCGCTGATCTGGGGCGGTGTGCTTTCAACCATCCTGACGCTTGTTGTGGTGCCGCTTGTCTACTATATGGCGGAAAAGAAGGCTACAGTAACTGTAAAGAATAAAAGTAAATGAAATTTCTTGCCGTTATGGGACACGAAGAGAGCCGCCCGAAAGTGCGGGCTCTCTTCAAGGAACATCAGGTGATGATGTTCAGCAGCTTTGATATTATGGGGTGCAACTGCGAAAGCCATGGTGCCGAACAGCACTCCTGGTGGCCGACCGATGCCATGCCCGGAGCCTACTCATCACTCTGCTTTGCCATTCTGGATGACGAGAAGGCTGATGCAATCATGCTTGAGCTCGAAAAGAATCCGATAGCTGTTGAGAAGGATTTCCCTGCACGGGCGTTTCTTATGCATGTTGAGAAAACTGTATAAGCGACTCACCGGACGGTTGCAGGAGCGCCGTTGTCCACCGGATTACTACCATGCGATCCGGATTGTAAGCACTGTTTTCGGGGTGGCCACATGAACGAATGGAAGTCGACGGTTTACACTGACGACTTCCACATGTGGTTGACTGTCAGAGGATAGTCGCCGTTAGCCATTAACTGTTTGCTCTCCATTAGTTCCTCACTAAATCAGAGCGTTTTTATTGCAACCACATTGTACTCTATCATGAAAAGCGAAATGATTGTAACATTCGGCGGCGGCAAAAAGGTTGATGCCGAGTTTAACGGGTTTACCATTCACACCGATCAGGCTGAATATGCCGGCGGAGAGGGTTCCGCACCCGAGCCTTTTTCCCTTTTTCTTGCCTCAATCGGCACCTGTGCCGGGATATTCGTTTTATCCTTCTGCCAGAGCAGGGGTATAGCCACGGATAAGATCCGGATTGTTCAGACTCATGTTGTCAAAGAGTCGGGACGCGGTATAGGGAAAATCGAAATCGCCATTGAACTGCCTGAAGATTTCCCTGAGAAATACAGGGATGCCGTTATCAGTGCAGCCAATCTCTGTGCGGTAAAACGGCACATCATGGAGCCGCCTGAATTTGTCGTTACTGCGGTTACGCGGTAACGTTCATTGCATAAAAAGAGCGTATCAATGCATAAGGTGCTGATTCTGGGTGGAGGTATTGGCGGAGTTGCTGCTGCCATCGCACTTCGTAAACAGAGTGTTGCGGTTGAGCTGGTTTCCGAGCGGGACTATCTCTTTATCTATCCATTGGCGATCTGGATACCAACAGGAGGAGCACAGTTCAGGGATATCGGGATTCCGTTATCAAAACTGGCCAGAAAGCACGGGTTTTCGCTCACCATTGACAAGGTCATCGCTCTCGATAGCGAACGGAAAACCGTCACTCTTGAAAAAACAGGTGTTCGTGATTCGGCTGCTTTTGTTGTGATCGCTCTTGGTGCATCCAAAATGAAACACGATGGCATTGAGCATACCACGTCAATTTGCGGCAAGCCGGAAGATTCACTGGTGCTCAAAGCAA
This sequence comes from Chlorobium sp. KB01, assembly GCF_001975465.1. Lineage (NCBI taxonomy): Bacteria > Pseudomonadati > Chlorobiota > Chlorobiia > Chlorobiales > Chlorobiaceae > Chlorobium > Chlorobium sp. KB01. The sequence continues at coordinate 23,209 of NZ_MPJE01000024.1, read as the reverse complement.
AGATTGAAGCGCTGATCGAACGGGGAAGCGGCAGCATTGCATTCGGATTTGGCGGCAATCCAAACGATCCAAGCGCAGTTCGTGGCGGTCCGGGATTTGAGCTCTTTTTTAACCTGCATCATCACCTTACAAAACTCGGTATCAGAGAGCGGTTTGAGATGACCTTCTTTGCACCCATGGCCGAACCGGGTGCACGAATGGGAAAGAGGGCGTTTTCGGCAATGGCGGCCATGTTTGAAGCTGACAATTTTACTACCCGTTACGGGAAAAAAATCAGCTGTTTTGAAGCGGATGGTATTGTGTTTGAGGATCAGAGCAGGCTGAAGAGCGATCTCTGCATGTTTATTCCTGCCAGTGACGGGCATGAGGCCGTCAGGAGATCAAACCTGCCCCAAAACAGTGCAGGGTTCATTCGCATCGACGATTACTGCCGGATAGAGGGGGTCAGCGGATGGTATGCAGTCGGTGATGCAGCAGCTCTTGAAGGCCCGGAGTGGAAAGCAAAGCAGGGGCATCTGGCTGAAATAATGGCACACAATGCCGCCGTTAATGCTTCAGTAGAGCATTTCGGGAGAAAGGAAGAGATGAGAGGGTATCAGGAGCATTTGAATATTCTCTGCGTGATGGATACGGGGGACGGCGCCGGATTTGTCTACAAAAACAGCAAAAGAGAGCTCTTCATTCCTTTGCCGGTTGTTGGACACTGGCTGAAAAAAAGCTGGGGTCACTACTATAAACTCTCCAAACTCTGGCTCTGATAACGAGCAGGGCTTATTGCACGGCACAGTGCCAGCGAGTCAGGGAAGTAAGCATATACAGAGAATTAACATTCGTTTTACCTAACCATTAACTACCTCTTTCCATGAATATCGACAGGCTTGTCTTCGCCATTGCGGGGGTTTTCATTCTTGCATCTGTTTTGCTCTCCATCTATCACAACCAGAACTGGCTCTGGTTCACCGGTTTTGTGGGGGCAAACCTCTTTCAGGCGGCATTTACAGGCTTCTGCCCCCTGGCCAAAATCCTTAAGGCGGTTGGTGTTGTACCCGGTCACGCGTTCAAATGACCTTCCGGCAGTTGAGTAATTAATATGCTCACTCTTTCAGGATTGGGCAGCTTCATTCCAAACCATTGAAAACATTACATCACTATGGCAAAAGTTGTGGTTTTAGGAGCCGGTGTGGCTGGGCATACCGCAGCCTCGTTTCTTAAAAAGAAACTTGGCAAACATCATGAAGTTGTCGTTGTTACCCCGAACAGCTACTATCAGTGGATACCCTCAAATATCTGGGTAGGTGTGGGTCAGATGACGATTGATGATGTCCGCTTTGAACTGAAAAAAGTTTATAACCGCTGGGGCATTATCCTTAAACAGGCCAAAGCGGTGGAGATCCATCCTGAAGGCGACGGAGAAACAGAGAAAGGGTATGTGACGATTGAGTATACCGATGGAGTGCGAAACGGAGAGATCGAAAAAGTTGACTATGATTATCTGGTCAATGCAACCGGGCCAAAGCTGAATTTTGAGGCTACAGAGGGGCTTGGACCTGATAAAAACAGCTTTTCGGTTTGTACTTACAGCCATGCGGCCCATGCATGGGAGAACCTGCAGGAGATATTCAAAAAGATGCAGGCGGGGCAGAAGCAGCGTATCCTGATCGGCACCGGCCATGCTATGGCAACATGCCAGGGCGCGGCTTTTGAATATATCCTGAATGTGGCCTATGAAATTAAAAAGCGCGGGCTCACTGACATGGCTCAAATCACCTGGTTGTCCAATGAGTATGAACCGGGAGATTTTGGCATGGGCGGCGCATTTATTAACAGAGGCGGCTACTCAACCCCGACCAAGGTTTTTACGGAATCCATTATGGCCGAGTACGGTATCAACTGGATACGGCGCGCCGGAGTCTACAAGGTTGAGCCCGGCAAGGCCTATTATGAAACGCTTGCAGGTGAAGAGCGGATACAGGAGTTTGATTTTGCGATGCTTATCCCCTCATTTTCAGGTGTCGGGCTGACCGTATTCGACAAGGCAGGTACTGACATTACCGACCAGATGTTCGCTCCGAACAAGTTTATGAAGGTTGATGCCAACTATACGGCGAAAGCGTTTGAGGATTGGAAAGCAGAGGATTGGCCATCAATATATCAAAACCCTCTGTTTAAAAATATCTATGCTCCGGGCATTGCCTTTGCTCCTCCGCATCCGATTTCGAAACCTATGGCAAGCCCGAATGGACGGCAGATTTTTCCGACGCCGCCTCGTACAGGGATGCCATCCGGTGTTATGGGCAAAATTGTGGCGCTTAATATTGCCGAAAAGATTCAGGGTGCAACAGAGCATCGCCATAAAGCGTCAATGAGCAAAATGGGTGCAGCCTGTATTGTATCGGCAGGGTTTGGTTCGTTTGATGGACTTGGTGCATCCATGACTCTCTTTCCGGTTGTGCCTGACTGGGAAAAGTACCCTGAATGGGGACGCGACATGAACTACTCGGTTGGAGAGGCGGGTCTGGCAGGCCACTGGATAAAAGTAATCCTGCACTACCTGTTCTTTCATAAAGCAAAGGGCTATCCCTTCTGGTGGCTGATTCCTGAATAACGGCGTTCTTTTATAATAATCTTAAAACCTCAAAAGCCATGGGCACCAATAAAGTCAAAGCCTATTACGACGAAGCCTATCCTCCGGTCCCGTCAGCAAACACCCTCTACTGGAGGAAAAACCTGCTCTGGCAGCTGGTTCGCTTTGTTATTCTGAATGTGAAGATGCTTCGCATTGTTGCTGGCGGACACTCCTGACAACCGCTATGGATTGATGTTGAAAGCATGAACAAAGCAACCCGAGCTGACGGCAAAAGTTGCTTTGTTCATCTCTTCCGGATGGGGAGAGCGTGGCAAAATTTCCCGGAAGCGGTAGAGCGCTCCAAGGGGGGGTAGCCACTATTGCCTGTTCATGAGATTGCAGGCAACGCCTGAGCGATGCTTACAACTTCCGCCCTTCAGCAAACAATCGTTTATAGTAAAATCCGCTGGTGTAGAGCGCTGCCGCCGGGTTGTGGCCGAGCAACCGATCCTTGGTAATCAGTGTAGTGACGGGAGCGTCGGAATGCTTCATAAAGAGCGAATCGTGGCCGACACAGAGGCCGATGATTACATTCAGCTCTGTTTTCTGTTCATTCAGCAGCTTCGCCTGCAGGATCGGATTGCAAAGGGATTCATGCGATCCCTTCTGGATTTTCAGATTCTCGTCGATTCCAATCTCGCATTTATCGACAGAGCCGACCTTGCAGATAACCGAGAAGGGTTCGAGATCGTTGATTTCAAGTACCCTGGCAAAAATCCGTGACTCCTCCGATAAGCCAATGCATGTTGCAAGGCCGATCTTTTTTGCCCCTATCCGGTTGGCAAAGGCAATAATCTCTTCCACACGGGTCAGCTTGCCGTAGTAAGTGCCTTCAACCTCGGCGGAGGCGCGTGCTATTTTAGCATCAAGCGTTTCTCCCCGGTACTGCCCGGTTACCGAGTCAAGCTCTTCACTCCCGACAGCTTCAGTCGGGCAGAAATCCGGAAAATGGCGATCCTGCCGATAGCAGTTCAGGAGCCCGCAATCCGAACAGCCGGAGTGTTCCTCTCCTGGGGTGTTTACTTTGGTCATGATTGCATAGTGGATGAATGACGTACGCCCTCTTCTACCTGATGAAGCTGGTCATAATTTTGCTGACCGGTTCCGGCCCCGGAAGCGTGTTTTTTGTTGCTTCACGCATCCTGAGCAGCCACGCCATATTGCGACCGAGCACCTCCATAATCTGCACACCCTCACTATCCTGCAACACCTCTCCCGGTGTCCTTCCGTGGGTGATGTTCCAGTAGTTTGAAGTGGCCTGAATCATCTCCGCAAAGGTGAGATAGTGGTTGAGGCAGTCAAATGTGGATGAGCCGCCCGTACGCCGAACAGCTACAACTGAAGCGGCTACTTTCTGACGAAAGAGACCGCCATTGCATGCTGCAATATAGAATGCCCTGTCGAGAAAGCATTTCATGGTTCCGGCGACACCGGCAAAATAGACCGGCGAACCAAGAATAATTCCGTCAGCGTTTTTGAGCTGCTGGATCCATTCATTCAGCGGATCGGTGGTGATACTGCACTTCTCATCCCGATTTCTGGCGCATGCTCCGCAGGCCATGCACCCTCTGACCGGCTTGTTGCCGACATGGATAATTTCAAACCCGATGCCGTTTTTCTGCAACTCGCTGCCGACACCGGCGAGCGCATGAAAGGTGTTGCCATCCTGTTTCGGACTGCCGTTGATCGCTATGACGTTCATTTTGTTTTGCATGGGTTTGCGGTTATCTGCGTTCTTCCGCATAAAATATAAAATCCTGATGTCGTTGCAATGAGTCCTGTAATAGCAGCCGGGGAGAGGTGTCCTGCGTCGCAGAGTTCTGCAATTGATAACGGCAGAAGCTTCAGCAGTGCGGATCTTCCTGCAAGTGACTGGCTGATCTGGCGGTTCAGTTCAAATTGATGGCTTCCGGTCAGTATGAATTCGCCAGCGGTTTTGTGTTCATCGGCACGTACCAGGTCCATGAAAGTAATTCAGGCACACGCTGCGCTTTATCAAGAATGGCGCCATCCGGAAACTTTACCAAAAATCCTGCCGGATCATGCTGTGCAAAATTACGAATATCGGGTCGTTCCAGATTACGGTAAGGTGTTTCAGGAAAAGCTGTTCTGCAAAGAGTCGTTTTACCTGATTGCCTTGGACCGGTAAGCGTAACAACAGGATATTGTGTAGCCCTGTTCTGCAGGGTAGCCAAGAGCTGACATGCAAACATTTCATGCAATATTAAAGTTCAACTTTAGTGTTGCATGAAATCGTTTCATAATCAAGATAATCGGAAGGCAATTGAATTTGCGGTAGCACACAGCGTGAAAAGGCCACACATTCACCTGGCGCTATAACGACGTATTGAGTGAGCCGGATTTTAACCCTCACGGTCAGGATTGTTGTTACACAACGGAAAATTTGCTTCCTGACGGGGCAGGTCGCAGGGCAATTCAGATAGCGTGTGATTGATAGCAAATTTACTCAAAATCCGGCATTCAGCATTCCATATCTCCTCAAGGTGTCATGCCGAACTGCAAGGAGGCATCTCTGTGCAATGCGGTTAGTGTTATGTAACTGTTACCGGAGAATACCGTCCCCTCATTTGAATAAACGTTAAGGGCCAGAAGCCTGTAACGCAAGCTGTTTTTTTGTGTGAGATGTAAAAAATATGTAAATAATGAGTATCAGTTAGTGCCGTGCATGAAAAGTACGGATTTGGTCGTTGGCACTTCATTGCGATAGCCAACGATATTAGAGTTATCAGAACCCGATTGCTCGATAAAATCCGGATAATAAGCTTATAGGTTGATTGTGATGGAGCTGATCCTATATTTCCAAAAGAAAACCCAAGATTATTTGCGGTTAAATATGATGGGGAATCAGCAGACGAATACCACCGGATATTCGATCTGTGGAGTGACGTCGAGTACCTTGAAAGGTTTTTTCAGGACAATCCGGAAGATCTTTCAAAAGGTTACTACCGGTACCAATCTGTTGACGCAGCAGTTGAAAAAACCATTAACGACGCTGAATCTCTTGAGGATTATTTGCTGTACCTTGCAGCACGTTCATTCAGAGATCCTTTCAGTTTGCAGACGCTTTTCCAACCACTGAACAGTCACGAAACACATCTTGTGAGTATGCAGAAGAGCAAGGCGAAGTACAAAAAGAGCCCTTGGCTTCGTTTATATGCAGTTCGTATTGCTTCTGACCTGTTTGTCATTACCGGTGGCGCGATAAAACTTACAAAGTTGATGGAAGAGCGGGAACATACCCAACAAGAACTCTGCAAGCTTGATCTTGTCAAGAATTATTTATTTGATCAGGGGCTTTTGGATAAAGATGATTTTGAATACCTGAAAACATAATAACTATCAATTATGGCCGTTGACAACATTCATGAAAAAATTGCAGCCATAGCCTCAAAAGAACTCTCCGGTTGGTTGAAAGATGCAGAGTGGCGAGTTGAAAACAGGGCGTGGTTAAAACATTCACAGGCTATAGCTCTGCGGATTTTGAGAACGTTGCGCGCAAAAAACATCTCACAGAAAGAGCTGGCTGAAAAAATCGGCGTTTCACCCCAGCAGGTTAATAAAATTGTTAAAGGCAGGGAAAACCTCACGCTTGAAACCATTGCAAAGCTTGAAACGGCCCTTGATGTTGTGCTTTTGACGCTGCCACCGTCAGGCGAGATCACCGGTGATAAACCTTCCAAAACCGCCAATGTGCCCCAAAAAACCGCTGTGAAAAAGCCTGTAGCGAAAACCCTGAAGTCTGTTTGAAGTTACACCCTCTGGGGTATCCGGCCATGCCAGCAACGGAGGGGCTCTTTTTCGATCATGATTGCGCAATAGTTGCACATGGTGCATCGCGAGGCACTCCAGCTTCCATCCTCAAACTTTTTCACGATAGAGGGATCATTGATGAAGGGGCGCGACATCGATACGAAATCTGCGGCTCCATCCGCGATAGCCTTTGAGGCATCTTCGAGGGTGTGAATGCCACCGACGGCGATGACCGGTATCGAAACACCCTTTCTGATAGTTGAGGCGGCCTCAAGGTTGTAGTTACGGTATGGTTTCGGGCTTGCCGGAGTGATCAGCGGCAGGATTCGGGCAATCACAGGCCGCAACAGCTTAGGCAGGGATGTCAGCCTGAAATTTGCAGCAAAGAGCGCCTCAGTCGGTATCCGGGGGCCTCTCATGATCGCCAGTCCTTCGCCAATGGTGCCGGAAGAGATTTCCACAGCACAGCACCCGGAAGCCTCAAGCATCAAGGCGACCTTTACAGCCTCTTCCGGTCTCATCCCGCCGGGCATGTCGTCATAACCGTTTATCTTTGCCAGCACCGGATAATTTCCGAGTTTTTGGCGGATGCCCGCCATAATCTCCGAAACGATCCTGAAGCGGTTCTCAGGAGAGCCGCCCCAGCGGTCCCTCCGTCGGTTGGTGTAGCCGGAGAGAAACTGCGCGAGCAGATACCCGTGCGCCAGATGCAACTGCACCCCGTCGAAACCTGTGGTCTGCGCTCTCACAGCAGCATTAATAAATGCATTGATGATCTCCCTGATTCCATCCTCTGTCAGCTCCATAGGCAGCTCTTCGCTGAAATACCGGTCCCGTACCGGCGAGGGAGCAACTGTTCTCGTACCGGTGACAGCCGAACGGGTTTGAGCACCGCAATGGGCAAGCTGCATGATTATCGGCACCCCTTCACGATGCACCGCCTCAACGAGCCTCCGGTAAGCGGGGACCAGCGCATCGCTATGCATCATCAGCATTCCGGGGAAACTGCACCTGCCCTGCGGATTTACTCCCGCATATCCGGTCACAATAGCGCCGGCGCCGCCCCGTGCGAGGCGGAGGTAGAGCTTTTCAAGCGACTCCAGCGGAGCACCCTCAGCATCGGCCATGCCCTCATGCGTCGCCGAACGGATAAAACGGTTGCGAAGGGCTATGCCGCCGATATGCGCAGGTTCAAAGATTCCGGGAGATTCCGTCATGAAAGAGAAGAGTGAAGATTGCTTTTGAAGGAGACATTCTGTTTTGTCCGGGTAAAATAATGATATATCCCGCAACATTCACAGGATGGAGCATAGGTGGGAGTGCACTGGTTTCTGAAAGGAATGAATGTTGTTCCGGAATGCGGCCCTCCATGGAGAAGTACTGCAGCGTCGCCTCCATGCTTCGCGGCTCCGGATGCAAAATAACCTGGACCGCCGAGCTCGTTTGAATGACGATTGCCTTTGTGGTGATTATTTGCTATATACTCTGAGTATATCCATTGACTCATGAGGCAAAAATGACTACAACTACCGTATTTATCAATAATCGCTCTCAGGCAGTCCGATTACCTGTTGATGTTCGATTACCGGAAAATGTTAAAAAGGTAACGATCAGGGTAAAAGGCAATGAACGGATAATAGCTCCTGCCGGCCAGTCGTGGGAGAGTTTTTTCCTGGGCACGCAAAAGGTGACGGATGATTTTATGGAGGAACGTGACGATCAGGAACAATCAGAACGGGAAGCATTGTAATGCTGCGCTATCTTCTTGATACCAACATAGTCATTTATACTCTTAAGCGTCGTCCAATCGAAGTATTGGAGGTGTTCAACAGAAACGCAGAGCGAATGGCCATCTCGGCAATTACATTGTCCGAACTCTGTTATGGTGCGGAAAAGAGCAGCAATGTGAGTGCGAATCTTTCGGTGATTGAAGATTTTTGTAGCAGGCTTGAGGTTTTGCCATATGGCCCTGATGCATCATGGCATTATGGAGCTATACGTGCAACCCTTGCAAAAACGGGTCAGACAATCGGGGTTAATGATCTTCATATCGCCGCTCACGCCCGCAGCGAAGGCCTGATTCTGGTTACCAACAACAGCAAAGAGTTTATCCGTGTTCCTGCTCTGCAGATAGAGAACTGGGTACAGTAACCTGATCGTTTACTCTTTTTCTATTGTTCCATTCAAAATCCGGCATTCAGTATGCAAAATCACCTCAAGGTGTCATGCCGAACTGCAAGGAGGCATCTCTGTGCAATGCGGTTAGTGCTTGTGTAACTGTTACCGGCCCCCTCATTTGCGCAGCTTTCGCATCAGCCTTGCTGCTGCGCACGGCTTATTTTGAACGCTATCCGCCCCGTTTCAGTCATGCGGTATTTTTGGAGAGGGCTGCTCGGTTTTTCGGGAATTGTCATCTCTACAAAGTTACCATTCAGAGATGGTTGCAGGAACGCATCTCGGAAGTGTTTGCGGTCTTTGATATGCAAGGCTTCCATCAGTTCAGTGGCACTCTTTTCATGATCAAGCAGCGCTACAAGTCTCAAAGCCTGGGGGGTAGCCTGGGGGGTAGCCTGGGGGGTAGCTTGGGTGGTAGCCTGGGGGGCTGTAAAGGTAATCGTTACGCCGATGTTGTCACTTGATATCCATGTTGGAGCGGGCAGCCCGGCTTCATTGCACTCCTTGATGATCTGACTAATTCCACGGCCAGCTTTTTCCATAAAGCCTCGCAAATAAAGCACATGTGCGATATCCGGGTTTCTGAGCACCGAGATGTGGGGTTTGGAAAGCGATTCTATCGTTACTCCATCGGGCAGAGTTCCTGAGTTCCGGATATCCATGTGATGAGGATAAACATGGATATCTATTCCTCCCGACGGCGCGCTGTAATCACGATGTGCAAATGCGTTGATGAGTGCTTCACGAACAGCAAATTCAGGATAAACGGGAATGTCTTCCCGTTGCGTGGTTCCTTTTCTGAAATGAGATCGTGTTTGTGTATTACGGACAATAAATGCAAAAGCTTGCTCAAATACCTTGTGCAGTGGGCCTTCCAGCGATTTCATGTCAGAAAAGGTATCCCCGGTTTTATCTGACTGGTAACAGATTGCACGAACACGGAGCTGAGGAAAACGAAGAGCCGGATTGCTGGCAAAAAGCACATCGCCTCCTTGCGTAAGGCGACCATAGCGCGCCAAAGAAAGATCTTCAAGCACGTCAACCAGATTTTCAGTATTTCGGAAAAAAGCCCGATGAACCTTTTGGGCATCACGTATGGTTGCCGAAACCTCTGCTCGGTCAAGATCGGAGTTTAGTTCGGCCATTGAAAAGCGTCGTTCCCATCGTTCGGGTTCAATTTGACGGCGCATTACCATGTCACGGATGGTTTCAACATCGGCTTTTTTTGTGGTTGAACCGGAACGAACATATATCGTGTCCTGGAATGCGTAAGGCAGATCTTTTCCGGATGGTACTTCGAGCACAAAAACCGGTTTATTTTCCAGTATGTACATTTCAACAGATACAAGAGCTTTTGGTGACAGTTTCTCATGAATCTGTTTTTCCAGCATCTCAAGGCTATCGTTATCAACACCGCTAATATTGCCATTATCATCAACACCGCATACCACATAGCCTCCTCCCGAGTTGAGAAAGCCGCAGACATCCCGTCCTACAAGAGAGCTTTTTGCCGATGCTTTGTATTCGATACGCTGACTTTCACCAAGAAGCAGCAGTTTCCGAATCTTGTGCTGATTCATGATTGACCTCCTTCATCAAACAGGGAAAATCCATTTTTGAAGTTCTCCTCAATAAACATCTCCACCTCCTGATATCGGGAAAACTGTGAGGTGACAAAGAGCGAACTCTCTTCAACGTTCCGATATTTCTGAACCCAGTTGCCTTGCCGTTCTGGCAAGGGAATACCATGAGCTATAGCTTCCTCATAAAGGTCAAGCACTCTAAGGTCATCCATGATATCACTTTTTCTGAGCGTAAGTATTTCCCTGCCAGCTTTTCCATTATACTGGAGGTTTTTTAACAGTGACCATGCAAAAACAACATGGTCATGAGCCAAAAGCCAGCGGTTTTTGTTCATTTCAATGGCTTTGCGAATCTCCTGATGGGTAATGGAAAGGCTTTGTGGATCTTGCTCATCCTGACCACTTCCGTAGCGTGTGGTAATAATACCCAAAAAGAGGTTACATTTTTCAACAGCAGCAAGGCAGTTGTCAAAAGCTGTGCGGCTGGATAAAACAGGTACGGTGCCTTTATGAGACATCCAGACTTCGTAACCGTAACTGGTCAGAAGGGTATAGATGCGATCAAGAAGCTCTTCAATGCCATACACCGTTGAAGAGACCATGATGATGAGTTTTTTCTTTCCCTTCATCTTCCACTCCTGTTATTGCTTTCAAATATACCAAAAAGACTATCCATTGACTTTCGCAAAGCCATCGAACTTTCCTGCCATGCAGTCGCTGCATGATTCAGAGTCTCATGAGCGTAAGTGTCAGGAGCTTCAGATAGCGTCATCTGTTGAATATTTGTCGTTCGTATATAGAGGGGAATACTGAGATTGCTTTCTCTCTTACGAATTTCATCATTTCTTGCCACATGCGAAAAACCATCTTCATCGGAAAATATCTGACAGGCTTCGTCAATGCGCTCAATATGCGCATTGACATCATGAGCTATCAGCTTTTCGCGCATGACTGACTCTTCGTTGCGGAAGAGAATGCCGTGGGGAAAAAGAATGGTACAACGACCTGAGCTGGTGTTCATACGCTTGAAAATGTGCTTCCAGAAAGCATAATCAGCACGTCCCTGTGACGGGGTACCATAAATGTTCCGCTCAAATGGATAAGTAGCCCAGGCGCTTCGATCCCACTGCTTGATGGAGCAGGGCGGATTGGCAAGCGTATCGTCGCGTTCTATGCGGAAATCCTCAATGCCGTGAAGGAAGCAGTTCATCTTTCCGATATGCGCAGGTTCAAAGATTCCGGGAGATTCCGTCATGAAAGAGAAGAGTGATTACTGTATTTGAAACGGCAGTTTGTTCGATCCGGATAAAATAATGATATATCCCGCAACATTCACAGGATGGAGTATAGGTGGGAGTGCACTGGTTTCTGAAAGGAATGAATGTCGTCCCGGAAGGCGGCCTGAATACCGTCCCGCCCTCTGCTCCCAACATCAACTCGATTCGGCTCGGGAATTGTCGGGTAAATACAGAAAATCATGATCGTCCCTGAGGGGCTATACTCAAAATCCGGCATTCAGCATGCAAAATCACCTCAGGGTGTCATGCCGAACCGAAGGGAGGCATCTCTGTGCTATGCGGTTAGTGCTTCTGTAACTGTTACCGGTGAATACCGTCCCCTCATTTGATTCCACGGATGATTGCTGTTGGCGTTTTTGTGTGGTTTGTTGTGAACGTCCCCTAACACACACGGCATCGTGAAGGGTCGAAAGCCGGTGGGCAAGCCATGCAAGCCGGTAACGCAAGCCATTTCTTGCGCTTGGTGTGAATATTTTGTAAATAGGAAGTGTGATCAGCCTGAATTGCGAGCAGGTGATTTTTTATCCCTTTTGCACAATTTGATTCTGTTCTGCGGTTCAAACTGGCATCATTGATTCACGACGATCATTCTTATGCCTTCACTTCACCATAAAGCAGTTGCCCATCTTCGGCCAAATCCAGATGGTTCATGGGAGGTCCATGACCTGAAAGATCATCTCATCCATGTTGCCGAACGAGCCGCCCGATTTGCTGATGAATTCGGTAATGGTGATTGGCTAAGGGCTGCCGGTCTTTTACATGATCTCGGGAAATACAATCCTCAGTGGCAGGAATATATTCGCAGAAGCAACGGGGACTATTCCGAGGAGGAAAATGGGCAAGATTGATCACTCTGCGGCTGGCGCCATTCATGCTGTCCAGAAAAACGCAGGGGTTGGGAAAATTCTTGCTTACCTCATTGCGGGCCATCATGCGGGATTACCGGATTGGGAACACGAAGCGGGTGTTGGTGGAGCTCTTTCAGACCGCTTAAGTTCTGTCGAGAATCTTCAGAAAGCATTGAATGGAAATCCACCTCAGGAAATTCTTGATGTATCATTACCATCTTCGAGACCATGCAACACTGCCTTCAAAGACTATGATGCTGTGCATGTGTGGTTGAGAATGCTCTATTCCTGTCTGGTTGATGCTGATTTTCTTGATACCGAAGCATTTATGAATCCGGACAAGACCGACAGTCGTACAAGTGCATGCACGCTTGAGGGTCTCAAGGATGTTTTTGACCTTTTTATGAAGGAGATGCAGGAAAAGGCGCAAACGAGTCCGGTTAATGAAGCAAGGAAAGCGATTCTTGATGATTGTCGAAACAAGGCAGAGCTGGAATCGGGTTTGTTTTCGCTTACCGTTCCGACCGGTGGAGGCAAAACCCTTTCATCTATGGCTTTTGCCCTTAATCATGCAATAAGGTACGGCAAAAAGCGCATTATTATTGCCATACCCTACACAAGTATTATCGAACAGACGGCAGCGATTTACCGAAAAGTGTTTGGTAATGACGCGGTACTTGAGCATCACAGTAATTTTGATCCTGAAAAAGAAAATTCAAAAGCAAATCATGCTGTTGATAATTGGGATGCACCGATTATAGTTACAACTAATGTCCAGTTGTTTGAGTCCCTTTTTGCTTCCAAGAGCTCAGCCTGCCGAAAACTGCATAATATTGTTAATTCTGTCATTGTGCTTGACGAAGCACAGATGCTACCTACAGAATATCTTCAGCCAATCGTATCAGTTATAAAAGTATTGGCAGATTACTTTAAAACCTCTGTCGTGCTTTGTACGGCAACACAGCCGGTGCTATCAGGCAGAATCGGCTCAGGGCAGAATGTGTTAAAAGGATTCAGTGAAGGCAGCGTTAGGGAATTGATGACTGATCCTGAAAATCTGTTCAGGGTTTTTCAGCGGGTAGATATTCAGATGCTTGGCAGTTCAGATGAACGTCAGGAGTGGCCAACTGTTGCTGAACAGCTCCACCGATATCAACAGGTGTTGTGTATTGTCAATACCCGGAATGACTGTCGTGAGTTGCATGCTCTTATGCCGGAAGGAACGGTTCATCTATCTGCCTTGATGTGCCCTGAACATCGCAGTCTGATTATTGCGGAAATAAAATTTAAACTAAAAGAGAACATACCTGTTCGTGTTATCAGTACTCAACTGCTCGAAGCAGGTGTAGATATTGACTTCCCTATTGTTTTCAGGGCATTTACCGGGCTCGACAGCATAGCACAGGCTGCCGGTCGGTGCAACCGCGAAGGCCGCCTGGATAAAGGCCAGGTTTTTATTTTTAATCCGCCAAAACCACCACCCGCAGGAATGATGCTGAAAGCAGAGCAGGCAGGTCAGGAGATGTTCCGCGTTTATCCCGAACTTGCCGCTTCATTGATGCCGGAAGCCTTTCGAAAGTATTTTCACTTGTACTTTAACAGGTTGAATGATTTTGACAAAAAGCACATCGTGGATCTTCTTGCCGGGCCTGATTCCAGGCATTTCAAGATTCAGTTTCGTACGGCAGCGCTTCACTTCAAGCTCATTGATGATGCTCAACAACACGGTCTTGTTGTCCGATATCAATCAGGCGCCATCAATAACGAAAAATTGATCGATCAACTGCGTTTTGCCGGACCAAGTAGAGGTTTAATGAGGAAATTGCAGCGCTTTTCAGTCAACGTCTATGACCGTGATTTACAGGAATTGCGAAAAAACGGGATGATTGAAGACGTAAATGGCATCTGGGTGCAGACTGACAAGAATTTGTATGACCCGGTATTCGGCCTTGATGTCAAGGCAACGCCGAATTTGTACTGGTAACTGAATAAAAAGGCATTGATACAATGGAATACATCAATAAAATATTTTGTCTTGAAGTCAAAGGCGATTATGCCTGTTTTACAAGACCGGAGATGAAGGTTGAGCGAGTCAGCTATGATGTGATTACTCCATCGGCAGCACGTGCCATCTTTGAGGCGATTTTCTGGAAACCTGCAATCAAATGGAATATTCTGAAAATTGAGGTTTTAAATCCAATCAAATGGGTTTCAGTTCGTCGCAACGAAGTTGGTTCCGTAGCCAGCGAAAGGAGTTCCGGTATTTTTATAGAAGATAACCGCCAACAACGAGCAGGACTTTTTCTGAAGGATGTTGCATATCGCATTCATGCCGAGCTTGAGTTTATTCCTCCTCCAGCAAGAACGAAAGTTATCCGGCCATTACCTGAATACTTGTACGAGGAAGACGAACAGGATTTATGGCAAAAAGATGAGAACCCCGGAAAATACAACGCCATGTTTGAGCGTCGGGCTCGCAAGGGTCAGTGCTTTAACCAGCCCTATCTCGGTTGTCGTGAATTCAGTTGTGATTTTCGACTGATTGATGACCTGCAAAATGAGCCTGATTCTGTTCATGAGACCCGCGATCTTGGATTCATGCTCTATGATCATGACTTCAACGATCAGGAAAATCCAACACCGGCATTTTTCAGGGTTTTCATGGAAAAGGGGATAATAACTGTGCCCGCATGGGGAAGTGAAGAGGTGAGAAAATGATCCTGCAAGCTCTCTACGAATACTATCAGCGCAAGGCCGCTGACCCGGAAAGTAACATTGCTCCGGAAGGATTTGAGTGGAAAGAAATTCCTTTTGTGATTGTCATCGATGAAGATGGGCATTTTGTGACGCTTGAAGATACTCGTGAAAGTGATGGGAAAAAGAAAAAGGCAAAACCGTTTTTAGTACCTGCAGCAGAGAAAAAAACAGTAGGAGTAAAAGCAAACTTGCTTTGGGATAATGTCGAATATTCACTCGGTGCGAATCCCCGCAACCGAAATGATATCGTTACTCGACAAGAGGCCTTTTTAACCCGAATAAAAGAGGCTTTTGCAGATGAAGCCTCAACTTTGCTTGTTGTTCCTCTTTTGACTTTCCTTCAAAACGATCCCATAGCACAGATTACGTCTAAAGGGGTATCAAAAGCGATTTGGGAAGAAGCGTTTGAAAATAATGCCAATATCATATTCAGGTATTTGGGGTCGCCGGATGCAAGTCTTTGCGAGACAATGAAGCGCTACACCACAAAGAAATCTGAAGTTGAACGTGGGGGAATTTGCCTTGTGTCAGGGGAAAAAGAACCAATAGCACGACTTAATGCATCAATAAAAGGCGTTCGTGATGCACAATCATCAGGAGCCGCTTTGGTGTCATTTAATCTGAAAGCTTTTGAGTCATATGGAAAAACCCAGAATTACAATGCACCGATCGGCGAGTCTGGAGCTTTTGCTTATACCACAGCCTTAAATGTGTTACTCGCCAAAGATTCGAAGAACAAGGTGCAAGTTGGTGATGCGACAACAGTATTTTGGGCGCAAAAGAAAACAGGGTTTGAGGACATATTCCAGTCATTTTTTGCACTCCCGCCAAAAGATGATCCTGATGCTGATGTTCGTGCTGTCAAAGCACTTTATGACGGTGTGTTTACAGGGCGCACAGGCAGTGATTCTCAAACGAGATTTTATGTTCTCGGGCTCGCTCCAAACGCGGCCCGTATTTCTGTAAGATTCTGGAATGAAGGCGAAGTGCAAGACTTTGCGGAAAAAATTCGGCGACATTTTGATGACCTTAACATCATTCGTTCACCAAAGGATACCGGACGTTACGCTTTGTTCTGGATTCTTTCGGCTATGGCTTTGGAAAACAAGGTCGATAATGTTCCACCTAATCTATCGGGTCAAATCGTTCAGGCTGTACTGACAGGTTCACTCTATCCTACAAGTATGCTTCAGCAAACTATTCGTCGTATTCGTGCTACAAGGGATGTTTCCAGAATGCAAGCTGGTATTCTGAAAGCTTATCTCAATCGTTATTATCGAATTCATACAACCAAAGAAAAGGAGATCATTGTGGCTCTTGATACTGCCAATAATAATCCGGGTTATCGTCTCGGACGTCTCTTTGCCGTGCTTGAAAAGATTCAGGAAGAGGCAAATCCAGGTTTGAATGCAACGATTCGTGATCGCTTCTATGGTGCAGCTTCTTCATCACCGGTTACGGTTTTTCCTCAGTTATTGAAGCTTAAAAACCATCATCTTGCAAAACTTGAGAATGTAGGCAGAAAGATCAATTTTGAGCGAATGCTGACGGAGATTTTTGATGGTATCGGATCTGTAATGCCTTCTCATTTAGCTATGGAAGATCAATCGCGATTTGCCATCGGGTATTACCATCAGCGGCAGGCATTATTTTCAAGTTCTTCAAACAATGAAAACAAACAAGAGGGGTGATCACTATGAGTAATCTCACTAAAAGGTATGACTTCGTTCTGTTGTTTGATGTAAAAGACGGCAACCCCAACGGAGACCCTGATGCCGGTAATCTCCCTCGTATGGATGCTGAGACAGGGATGGGTCTGGTGACTGACGTATGCCTGAAAAGAAAAGTTCGGAATTATGTGCAGCTTTCGGGTCAAGATATCTTTATCAAAGAAAAGGGGGTACTCAATACGCTGATTGATGAAGCCCACGAACAAGAAGCTGTCAAATCGAAAGAGAAGGGAGAGAAGACAGAGGCGGCTCGAAAATGGATGTGTTCAAAATATTATGACATTCGGACATTTGGTGCCGTGATGAGTACTGGTAAAAATGCGGGGCAGGTTCGCGGGCCAGTTCAGATAACTTTTGCTCGTTCTATTGACCCGATAGTTGCCTTGGAGCACAGCATTACCAGAATGGCTGTCGCGACGGAAGCCGAGGCAGAAAAACAAAGCGGTGACAACAGGACGATGGGTCGTAAATATACCGTTCCTTATGGCCTTTACAGGTCACATGGTTTTGTTTCTGCTCATCTGGCAAACCAGACCGGATTTTCTGAAGATGATCTTAATCTTTTCTGGGACTCACTTCTTAACATGTTTGAGCATGATCGTTCTGCAGCACGAGGAATGATGGCAACTCGTGGTTTGTATGTTTTTGAGCATAGTACGGCACTTGGCAACGCACCTGCGTACAGTTTGTTTGACAGGATTACTGTGGATCGTAAAAATACAATGACTGGCCCTGCCCGTTCATTTGAGGATTATGAAGTCAAGGTAAATGCTGATAATCTTGGCGAAGTCAATTTGATACGAAAACTTGGCTGAGAAGGATAACATAGAAGTCCTGTACTCCGAATCCGATTTCGTGATGCTGTCGGCATTGCAGCATTTTGTCTATTGCCCCCGGCAGTGTGCGTTGATCCATCTGGAGCAGATTTGGAGTGAGAATGGCTACACTGCCGAAGGTCGGGAGATGCATGAACGGGTAGACGATGGCAAAACTTCGTACCGAACCGGTGTGCGTATCACGAGAAGCGAGGCGTTACGCAGCTCTGTACTTGGGGTTTCCGGTATGGCTGACGTTGTCGAGTGGCATAAGCGGAATGATCACGAAGAGCCGTTTCCGGTTGAGTACAAGCGGGGAAAACCGAAAAAGCACGATGCTGATAAAATCCAGCTTTGTGCCCAGGCAGTCTGCCTTGAAGAGATGCTTGGTATTCTGATTCCTGCCGGTGCACTCTTTTATGGTCAGACAAAACACCGGTATGATGTTGAGTTCGATGCGGATTTGCGAGAAAAAACAATGCTTGCGGCGACCGGAGTGCATGAACTTTTTCGGAATGGAGTAACGCCTCCACCTGATCCGGGGCCAAAATGCAAACTCTGTTCGCTCAGGGAAGAGTGCATGCCGGATGTGATTGTCCATGGCCGGTCAGCAAAGATATACCTGAATAAACTGGTACAGACACTCTCTGAGGAGGAGATTTGAAAAAACATCTCAACACACTGTTTGTCACAACACAGGGCACATACCTCTCAAAAGAAGGGGAGTGTGCTGTTATAAAAGTTGACAGGGATGAAAAAGTAAGGTTGCCGTTGCATATGCTTGATGGCATTATGTGTTTCGGTCAGGTTTCATGCAGTCCGTTTTTAATGGGTCACTGCGCAGAGATAGGAGTAACTGTCACATTTTTGACCGAATATGGAAGATTTCTTTGCCAGATGCAGGGGCCGATACGCGGTAATATTTTGCTGCGCAGAACCCAGTACCGGATGGCTGATAACTACATGCAGACTGCTGCTCTTGCCCGTTCATTTGTAATCGGAAAAATCGGCAATGCTCGGGTAACCCTGGCTCGAACCCTGAGAGATCATCCAGAAAAAGTAGATGGTGCACTTCTCAAAAATGCCCAGCATCTTCTTGCCGGTTGCATAAAGCGGTTACAGAATGAAACCGATCAGGAGCGGATCAGGGGGATTGAAGGGGATGCAGCCAGGATATATTTTGAGGTATTCAACGAGTGTATCACATCTCCTGACCCGTTACTTCGTTTTACCGGTCGGAACCGTCGTCCGCCCCTTGACAGGGTTAATTGCCTGCTCTCCTTTCTCTATACACTGCTTACCCATGATATCCGCTCGGCGCTTGAGTCATGCGGGCTTGACCCTGCCGCCGGATTTTTACATAAAGACAGGCCAGGACGACCAAGCCTTGCTCTTGACTTGCTTGAAGAGTTCCGATCCTACATTGCAGATCGTCTGGTTCTGTCGCTTATCAATCGAGGTCAGATTCAATCAAAAGATTTTACAGTCTCTGAAACCGGAGCAGTGCTTCTGAAAGATGATGCCCGGAAAACAGTTTTAACGGCTTATCAAAACCGGAAGCAGGAAGAGATAGAGCATCCATTCGTCAAGGAAAAAATGGCCATTGGTTTACTGTGGCATATGCAGGCCATGCTTCTTGCCCGGCACATCCGGGGAGATATCGAAGCCTATCCGCCATTTGTCTGGAGGTAAACTATGCTTGTGCTTGTAACCTATGATGTCAATACTGAAACTCCGGCAGGACGACGAAGATTGCGGCGCATTGCAAAGACCTGTCAGAACTATGGCCAACGGGTTCAGTTTTCTGTTTTTGAATGTAATGTCGATCCGGCACAATGGACAAAATTACGGGGAAAGCTGGTTCATGAGATGGATCATAAATTCGATAGCCTTCGCTTTTACTTTCTTGGGTCAAACTGGCAGAATCATATTGAACACGAAGGAGCAAAAGAGCCCCGTGATCTCGAAGGTCCGTTGATTTTGTAATGCGCGAACGTAAAGCTGTACCTAAAAAACGCCCTCGTTCGCGATTGATGTAACTATCAAATAATTATAAACTTATAGATTCTCTTGTCAGGTTTTCGTAAAATGTTGTTTGACATAAAGAGTGGTTCGCGTTTATTCGACGTTGAGACCACGAAATACCTGATTACAAAGATAGACTTCGCGCCCCGCGCGGGCGCGTGGATTGAAACCGATGGGGATGTACCTGAAGCGCGGGGGAGCGGTTCGCGCCCCGCGCGGGCGCGTGGATTGAAACTGGGGTTTAATTGTCTGTGAATCTGCAACTACAATCGCGCCCCGCGCGGGCGCGTGGATTGAAACTTTCAATATTGTCAGATAGTCCTCTAATAAAGTTTCGCGCCCCGCGCGGGCGCGTGGATTGAAACGCCGGTCAAGCGGGCAAGCTTAATCGCCATTGCTGTCGCGCCCCGCGCGGGCGCGTGGATTGAAACAAACGTTACGACAGTAGCAGCAAAAGCAGCGCTGTCGCGCCCCGCGCGGGCGCGTGGATTGAAACTCGAGTACACCGGTGAGACCGCAACCTATGGCGGTCGCGCCCCGCGCGGGCGCGTGGATTGAAACGACCCGAGAAACGCATCGCTTGGGCTCCCGACAGTGTCGCGCCCCGCGCGGGCGCGTGGATTGAAACAGACCGTGAAAAGCATGCGGTAAGAAAAGGAGTGGTCGCGCCCCGCGCGGGCGCGTGGATTGAAACAGTTTCCTTGTCGGTTACCATCACTCTCCGGTTGGTCGCGCCCCGCGCGGGCGCGTGGATTGAAACTTGAGCAGCTTGATTACGACAACCGGTTTCAGCGTCGCGCCCCGCGCGGGCGCGTGGATTGAAACCGTGATTTTGATACAGGGGTGTACATGATCCTTTGTCGCGCCCCGCGCGGGCGCGTGGATTGAAACGCGCAAAAGGCAAAAAGACGGTCGCATTTTGCGCGTCGCGCCCCGCGCGGGCGCGTGGATTGAAACATATGCGCTGAGTTCTTGCTTGCCGTCCACCCATGTCGCGCCCCGCGCGGGCGCGTGGATTGAAACAGGTGTACAACAATTTGTACACCTGAAGCGAAACGTCGCGCCCCGCGCGGGCGCGTGGATTGAAACGTGTAGTTGTAGTAAACTCTTTTCTCACGGTATGTCGCGCCCCGCGCGGGCGCGTGGATTGAAACTTTGAAAAAGTGAAAAATTAATTTGCTTTTATTGTCGCGCCCCGCGCGGGCGCGTGGATTGAAACCCCTGTTTATCAAAGTGGAAACCGGACTTGGCAATGTCGCGCCCCGCGCGGGCGCGTGGATTGAAACGGCAAAAACCCGTGCAGTGTATTTGATCATGCTAGTCGCGCCCCGCGCGGGCGCGTGGATTGAAACAACTCACGAAGAAGATCAAGAGCGTTTTCCTCTTGTCGCGCCCCGCGCGGGCGCGTGGATTGAAACTCTTTGACAGTTGTACGTGGAAATGCCGAATTGGGTCGCGCCCCGCGCGGGCGCGTGGATTGAAACAAACCAAGAATGTCGATCTTCAAGAGTCCAAGCTCTGTCGCGCCCCGCGCGGGCGCGTGGATTGAAACAATTTTGCGAGCAATTGCATTCTCCAACTCCTCAGTCGCGCCCCGCGCGGGCGCGTGGATTGAAACGGATTACCTCACCAATTGCCTCTTTTGACCCTCCGTCGCGCCCCGCGCGGGCGCGTGGATTGAAACAAAAGCATGAAGAATTCGGCTTCAGCTATCACCGTCGCGCCCCGCGCGGGCGCGTGGATTGAAACAGGATATCGGAGAGATCGAGGGAGAGCATGGCGGGTCGCGCCCCGCGCGGGCGCGTGGATTGAAACTCCAGACAATCTGGAGTGTGTTTCGCGGGTGCTGTCGCGCCCCGCGCGGGCGCGTGGATTGAAACAGTTCGTCGGCAAGGGACTGTTCGAGTACGACATAGGAGTCGCGGATGAGCGAGACGGCATCGTACTGCGGCAGCCCCATGCGTGCATCCTGAAAATCTATGATAACGGGCATTCCGTTACGGACCATGATGTTGCGGCTGTGAAAGTCGCGATGATTGAGTACGAAATGCTCCGGCTGGACGAGGATTTCAGTTATGGATTCGAACTCGCAGCGAAGCTCTCCGGCTTTGCTGCTGTCGAAATCCGCCCCGAAATAACCGAACAGGGCGTGTTCGATGAAAAAATCGAATTCAAACATCAGTTTTTCCCTGTCGAAGCTGAGCCTGAATGGCAGCCGACGGGGATCGCCGGTTATGGACTGAATTCCGGCAAGCGTATCGATCACCTCCCGGTATATCTCCGCGGAGAGGCGCTCTCTGTCCATGGCGACGAGGTCCTGCAGCTGCACCGTTCCGCAGTCCTCGATCAGCAGAAGGCCCTCTCCGGCATTGACGGCAATGACTTCCGGAACCGGCAGGTCATTGCGGCGCAGGAGGTCGTACACAATCAGGAACGGGTAGTCGTCAGGGTTCGTTTCGCGAAGCAGGGGGTCGCAGCAGGCGATTGCGCTGCCTTTCGGACCCGAGACCCGGTAATAGCGCCGGGTGGAGGCATCGCCCTGTATCGGGGTGATATGAAGCTGATTTCGATCTTCCGGGCTGTAAAAGCCCCGTATATGGTGCTCGGTATTCATTCTGGAGCGTATAAGAATGTCTTGTGCCGGCAAGGGTCGGCAAAAACCGGATACCTGAACAGGCGCACCCTGCAGCAGGACAAAAAAAAAGCACCTTATCCCTTGAGGTATAAGGTGCTTCAGAAAAGAAAAGGTGCTTACTTTTTCGGAGCAAGAGCTGAAGAGACGCTCTGCAGTACCTGATTGACTGTGTTCAGCACGTTACCGGCAAGATCGGTAGCTGTTTTGCCAAGTGGCTCAATCATTTGGGATGAGGTTTTGATGCCGCTGTTGAGCATTTCAACCTGCTGCTGGCCAAGTTTGCCGAGCGTATCCATCAGATTGGTGATAGCTCCAGACAAATCGTTGCTTGTTCCGTTTGACATAGTGGGTTATGATTTAGGTTTATTGAGAAGTTATATAACTGAAACAGTTTAACCCTCTTTTACGGGATTTTTTATTTTTTATAATTTAATACATTTTCTGCTGCTGAACAAATGGAAAAAGATACTCAGGCACAGTCGCCAGGTATCAGCAGGTTATTCTTTTATGCTGGTTTTATTTGATTTACGGGAGGAGTCTGTTATTATTCGTTCAATGACTGTAACTCTTGCCGGGAGTATTACTCCTTTTATAGGTAAAAAATACTTTTTATTTACTTAAAATCGTATCTTAATCCGGAAATAATGAAAGCCGTTATCTTGTACGACAGTAAAACCCAAGGGGGTTCAACTGAAGTGTTGATTGATTCCATCGGTCAGCTCCTTGCCGAATCCGGTCTTTATGTTGAAAAAGCGAAGTGCATAGCTACTGCGGATTACAGTTTTGTCAAGGAGTTTGATATTGTTATCCTGGGTGCCCCGGTGTATAATTTTGTTGTATCGCCACAGCTTTTGGGCGCTTTTTTACAGGGGAACCTGAAAAAACATCTTAACCTGAATTATTCACGAGGGCAATAAAAAAAGGGAGGGCAAGTCCCGCTAATTTG
>NZ_MPJE01000023.1:0-78316 GCF_001975465.1 Chlorobium sp. KB01 | reverse complement strand
AACGCCCCCAACGCCCCCAACGCCCCCAACGCCCCCAACGCCCCCAACGCCCCCAACGCTTCAACCAGCCACTCAAAACCAATCTTTTCCTGTTCCAGCCGGATGTGATGACCGAGGTCATTGTGGCGTAACTGATCGTAGAGCTTGTTCTCTTCGGTGGTCAGGCGTGTGAGGGTTCCGGTTTCGGGAGAAGGTTCAACCCCCCAGAGTGTTTGATGCTGCATCAGGGTTTCCCTCTCCATCAGCAGGGAGGCGGCGTGAGGAAAGAAGGTGCGCAGTTGGTTGAGGATGGCGAAGCCGTGGGTGTCGATGTCGCCCCAGTAGTGGATTTTTTTGTGATGCAGCCAGTTGACTGTGGCCAGATTATCGAAACCGTAACCTGCTCCGAAGATGACCATTGCATTTGGAACCGGGGGGAAGGCGAGAAAGTTGATTTCGTTTTCGGTGATGAAGACAGTTCTAACACCAATCTCAAGATTTGCAAAGGTTTCCTGTGTCAGGGTGAGGTCCTGATCGGTTTCAGTTGGCAGCAGTGCCAGTTTCGGGTCGAGGATTCGGAAGCGTACCCGCAGGGGTTTATCCCGAAAGCCGTAACGACGGCAGAATCCGCTGGCTCCAGTGGCTGTTGTATCAATCTCCTCCGGTGGAAGGATGAGATCGAACAGTTCTGACAGTACGCCCCGGTGCCCTTCGATAAATTTGCTGTGTATTCCGGGGAGGTCAATCTGGCGCAGGTAGATGTAGGGCAGGAAATGATTTCGACGCCATGCAACGATTTCAAGGATGCGGGGCCACTCTTCGTTAAGCTCAAACGCTCGCAGCGGGCGTTTTGCAAGCCAGTGGATCAGTGCCGGTTGCTGCTCCCGGGTGAGTGCTGCCAAAGCGGCAAACTGCCGGGCTTCACGCTGTTTGCCAATCAAGCCAAGAGCCTCATCCAGTGTGTCAATCCAGATTTCAGCCGGAATTTCATTTGTTCCGAGAATGCGATGATTGACGGTGCGCCATACAATCCGGTAGTGCTTTGCTGCGCCGGAGAGTCGCCCAATCCAGTCACGAACTTCCGGAAAAGAGTCGCTTAACTCTCTTGAGTCCGGCTTTTTCAAGGATAATTGCCGAGGGAATATCTCCTCACCGCCAATCAAAGCCGAGAGGATGAGGCCCCGATTCCAGAGTTTCTCTACCTGGGACTTCAGATCAGCCGGGGTTGTCCAGCTCATTCGACCGCCCTCTCTTTTTCGGTCTGATACTCCTCAATGGTGAGGTTGCGCAGTACCGAAGCACGGCCTTCCTGATTATGCACAAACCCGACACTTGAAACAAATGGCTCAATGATATGGATTTTCTGTAACGGCGTGACAATCAGGAGTTGCAGGTTGAGCTGGGCAAAGAGTTGCAGGCCGTACTGGGCAGATTCGTCGGAGCCGCGTCCGAAGGCCTCGTCGATAACCACAAATCGGAATGAGCGTGAGCGCACGGCGCCCCATTCGAGGCCGAATTGATAGGCCAGGCTGGCGGCAAGCACGGTATAGGCGAGCTTCTCCTTCTGCCCTCCGGATTTTCCGCCCGAGTCGGCATAGTGTTCATGTTCGGTGTTGTCTTCACGCCACCGCTCACTGGCGGCAAAGACAAACCAGTTGCGTACATCGGTAACTTTGGCCGTCCATCGACGGTCAAGGTCGGCACTGGCTTCACGACCACGGAAGCGGTCGATGATCCGGCGAACCTGGAGGAATTTGGCTTCGGAGTACTGGGCATCATCCGATCCGGTGAGTGAGCCTTCGGTGCAGGCACGCAGCTCCGACTGAAACTCCCGGATGTCAAAATCAAGGTTCATCTGTGCTTCGAGGCTGATGTAGCGGCCCGGATTGTAGTCAATTTTTGTGAGTGATTCATTAATGAGTGCAATTCGCTCCTTGATGGTTTCCCGCTCGCGAGCAAGTTGCGACTGGAAATTGGCAACTTCGCGGATGGTGTTTTCGTTAAGCAGATCCTTGAACCTGCTCTCAAAGCGCGGCAGATCGTCTGCCTGGAGTTGGGCAAGCATTGATCGATATTCAAACCCGGCAGCAATGTTGACGTCCACCTCCCGTGTTTCGAGTTTCCACTCCTCCTTGTATTCGGTCATTGCCCTGATGATCTTTTCGCCGAGCCGTGAGAGCTTTTTGTCTTCACTGTCAATTTTTGCCTGAAGCCAGTCGCGCATCTCCCGCTCTCGATTATCGGAGGATTCAACCGTCAGCGGCTGGTCGCCAAAAGCTTCGGTGCGCATCTTCAGGAGGAGGGGGAAGCGTTCGGCTGATTCCGCGCCTGCTTCGTCAAGCAGCGCACGTGCCTGCTCCTGCGACTCACTGTTGATGATGATTTTCTGCTCGATTTTCGAGCGTTTATCCTTTCTGTCGTCGAGTTGCCGTTCGCACTCCTTCAGCTCCTCTTCGAGCAGAGCAAGCTGTTCTGTGAGGGTTTGCAGAAGATTTGACGTTGCTTCAAGTTCGCGCTTTTCCGCTTCGAGTCTGGCGATGGCAAATGCTACAGGCTGCCAGTCGAGATCGCGGAAATCGGGATATTCGTCAAGCTTGGAGAGTGTTTTCAGACGATCCTTGAGTGTGGTTTGCTCCTGCTGCAACGTGCTTATGCGACCGGCAAGTTCGCCAAGCTCTTTTTTCTGTTGTGCAGCTTTCTCCTCAAGAACCGCGATTTTGGCGGCATTGCTCCATCCAAGCACGTAGCGGCTGCGGTCATCGAGGCGGTGGCGGTCATCCTTTTCGTGGCGTTCACCTGGTGATTTGATCTGTCCCGACAGGGTTATTGCTTTTTTCTCCCTCCGGAACTCCTCCTGAGTTGTGCAGCAGACCAGATCGAAACGGTGCGCAACTTCACGTTCAATCCAGTCATAGTAAGGGGAGTCGGTTTTAATAGCGAGTTTGCGTGACATCGAGGAGGGATGTTCCGGCAATTGCTCGCTGCTGCGGGTTAGCTGACGCACCCGGAAATAGACAAGACGTCCTTTCAGGTGGGTTTTGTCAACCCATTCAGCCACACTCCGGTAGTGATGGTCAGGCACCAGCAGTGAGAGTCCGAAGTTGCGGAGTACTCGCTCTATGGCTCCTTCCCAAATCTGATCCTCTTCACGCACCTGCAGCAACTCTCCGGTAAAAGGCATCTCAACCTCCGGGATATTCAATATCGAGCAGAGCGTGCGGCGCATGGCAATCTGCTTTTCATCGATATTGCTCATGCGCTCTTTCAGACTCGTGATCTCCGCACCCAGTAGCTCATACTCCTTGCGTCCCTGTGTAAAGAGGACTCCCGATTCGTTAAGAGCGTTCTGTACACCGGCTTCAGCTTCAGCAGTGGTTTCGAGCATGGTTGCGTGGGCGGTACGCTGAAGATGGAACTCATCGGCAGTTGATGCCGGATGCTCACCGAGCTGGAGTACAAGCTTTTCATATCGGGCGGCCTTCTCTGTGCGGCGCTCAAGCTCCTCCTGTTTCTGGCGAATCTCGGCGGAGATGCTCTCGATTCGATCACCGCCGTTTTCAGCAATGGTTCGGCGCAATTCCCGGTCACGTTCCTGCCTGGCTCGGCGCTCGCCTTCAAGGCGCTCAATGGCGATATGATGGCGGCTTAACTCATCATGCAGCGAGGTATGGCGTTTTTCAAGCAGGTCGAGTTTGAGCGATGCAAACCAGGGGCGCAGACTGTCACGTGAGGCCCGCAGCTCTTCGGCTCTTTGCGCCATAGTGTGATGCGTGTCGCAATCGGCTGCCAGAGGACCAAGCATCTCTATTTGCCGTTTGGCTTTAAGAACAGCTTCGTGTGCACGGTTGAGATCTTCGAAATGCTGGATAAGGGCGGCAATACGAGGTTCAACATCGAATGGCTCAAGCATGTGGCTGCGCACAAAATCGGTCAGGTTTCCAACCGATTTGAGCGATACGGTTTGGTGAAAGAGGTCAAGTGCCTGCTCATTTTCGATGCCGAATCGCCGCCGGAACCAGGCGCCGTAGGGTGGAAAGCTGTCGAACAGCTCGATGCCCGATCCTCGCAGACGTTTGCGCAGGGTTGAAATTTCAGTGCCAAACGATGAGAAATCGGCAGCAATGGAGAGGTCACGCTCACAAACTGCATAAAGACGGGCTGGTTGTGCAGCATCCTTCATCCAGAAAATTTGTGCAAGGGTTACCGTCTTGTCGTATCCTTCGTTGTGAAAGACGCCGAGAATCACCGAATAGGTGTTGAGTTCACGAAGGGCAACCGGTTTGGCGCCGCCGCCAAGGTTCTCCTGCCGTTCCGACTTATAGTAGCCAAGCACATAGGAGCGCAGGGTGCGTTCACGGTTGTCGGCGCCTGCCGCCTTATTGTATGCAATGCGATGACCCGGAACCAGCAGGGTGGTTACGGCATCAACCAGCGTCGATTTTCCGGAACCGATATCTCCCGTGAGAAGCCCGTTTTTTCCGCCCAGTTTCAGCGTCCAGACGCGCCCGTCAAAGGTGCCCCAGTTGAAGACCTCCAGACGCTGCAATCGAAAACCGGCCAGACGGTCATCACCAACAAAGCCGAATTCAAGTTCTTCACTCATCATCTTTCTCCATTCCTTTTACCGGCCGCTGCAGGTATTCGTCAAGTCGTTTATCAAAATCGGCCAGCCACTGTGCGTCGATAAAGGCTTTGATAATGCGGCGCACTTCGATCATCCCCCGCTCTCCGCGCAACCTGCGGATAAAGCCAAGATCAGCAATTTTGTTGAGCGCAGCATCGACCTGGTCGATCAGCTTTACCTCATTGCTTGCGGGGGGAAGAAAAATCCGGATCAGTTCAACCACCTCGTCACGCGAAAGAATCAGGCGGGTGTCGCCGCCACCGGCATCAAATTCGGCCAGTTTTTTGCGGAGCAGTGCGAGCAGCAGGCTGACCGGGTAGCTGAGCTGGCGGCGTGCAATAAGACGGGGAGCGGTGTTTGTGCCCTCTGTTTCGATTTCAGAGCGAGAGCGCAAAAAAGCGTATCCTTCCGCCTCGTCAAAGGTCAATTCAAGTCCAAGCACTGCCACGTAATCCCGAACGGCAGCCTGGAGGTTGAGCAACGCGCTCCACAACATCGGGCTCTCTTCCTGGTAGATCACACCCTTCAGAAGGGGAATCACAATAGAGGCAAGTTCCTGTGCGGGATAACCCGGTCGGTTGGGGTCAATATCTGTATGGTAATTCATTATCCGTTTCTTAGTAGTATAATACACGGCAAGGTTGCTTCCCGGGTGATACCTGTTTCTGACTGCCATGCTATCTGTTCCTCTACTCCTTCATCAACTGCCGTTCGGGGCCACTCACTGGCCAGTTGCAGCAAGACAACCAGTTCAGCCAGCCCGTTACAGAGAGGATGAAGCGCAATCAGCTCTCCAAGGGTGATCTGGCTGCGCGATTGAAGCTCCATGCGTATATTTCGCAGCAGCTCGGCCCGGTCAACCACCACCTGTGCGTAAAGGACTGCGGTATCAATCTCTGCATCCCCTTCATCGAGCGCTACTCCGGCAATCAAAGGCTTGAAGGGAGGACGATAAAGGGCTCTCTCAAAAGGAAGTTCGATAGCCGCAGATGAACTGTCGAGAGGCATGAATGCACCTGGAGGGAAGAGATCTTCGCGCACATCAAGGGCATGGGTTTCGATTTCATGCAGAATATCCATGATACGGCGATTCTCAAGCCATGCCTTGTCATCAAGAAAGCGGCGCAACTGCTCTGAAAGCCGTGCTACCGTGCGCTGGGTATGCTCACCGGCTTCAAGCCAGTCGTAGTGAACCCGACGCAGACGGTTGTCGGGGCGCATTGAAATGATTGGCGGCAAGGTGAGTATCTCTTCGAGCAGCAGGCTCAACTCCTCCTGACGGGACTGCGACATGAGAAAATCCCAGAATGCCCGGAAGCTTTTGCCCTGATCTGAATCGGCGATGGCATCACGTTCGCCCATGATCTCTTCAAGCAGCGCCCCTTTTGATCCCTCCCAGAGGGCTATGCGTTCACGCACCCTGCGGTCGAGCCTTCGAAAGTTATGCTCTACCTCACGAAAATCGGTTAACAGTTCACGTGCGATCTGCAGAAACTGCTGGAACCGGTCTTTCAGGCCGGTGTCGTCAAGCAGCGATATCTCACCGGCAAGCGTGCGCTCAATCTCTGCATCTATTTCGTCACGTCGCTTTTGCAGCTCCGCAATGCGCACTTCAGGATCGGCCTGGCTTCCCGTACTCATCTGACGCAAGAGTTCAAACAGGGTGAGCAGACGCGACTCCGTTCCTACAAATGCACGTTCAGTCAAACTTTCCAGCCATGCAAGTGCCTTTTCGGTTGAAGCAGTCAGGTCAAAGTGAGGTTCATCGGTTCCGTCCGGATAGAATTTGCGCAGCCACCCCTTGTCGTTGTCGGCCCAGTCATTAAGGTAGCTTTGCGCTGTACCGGGAAACGGGTCGGCTCCCTGCTGCTGGCGCAACGTAAACAGTTCATCTTCAAGCGCCTCGACCAGATCCGCCTGCGAGAGGATGCGCACATTGGGCACAATAAAGACCCGGTGCAGAAAACCGGCAATCAGCGGCGCATGCTGGGCGCACAACAGTCGCCATGCAGGGTGGTTCTGACGGAGCAGGTTCAGGGTGGAGTAGTCGAGAGCCAAACGTGCGCTATTGATTTTGGTGGAAGAAGTGCCGCTCAAAACGGGCAGGATTCAAAGCTGAAGTTAAGGTTTTTCTCCGGTTTTCTTTGGACTTGCTTTTGTTGCTGTTTTGTTTGTCTCCGTTCGTTCGACTTTTTGTCATCCCGGCTGAAGGGAGAGATCTAACCTGGCAGGCATCGTGAATGGTCGTTTCGTTACAGATTGGAATTTCCGGGGTGCCAGTCTGAATGGCTTCTTTCTTTCTGTGAAGGAAGAAATATCCGAAACCTTCCTTCCGGCAAGGAGTTTTTTTTGATTGCAAGGTGGTGAGTTACTGGCAGCCAGATGATTGATACCGGGTTTTAGTGTTTTGTCGTCTGTTTTGATGGCCTGAAATTGTTTGTTATACTTCAAAAACAGGCCGTTTTGACCCGCCACTGGAGTAAACACCATGTTAGAAGTTACCAAGGCTGAATACATAGAGGAGTACCGGATAAAGATTACGTTTAACAACGGGGCAAGCGGAGTGGTTGATCTGAAGGACGCGCTGTGGGGCACTATGTATGAAAAACTGAAAGATTACAACGTATTCAGGAAATTCGAAGTCTCGGACGTTGTCCATACTATCAGATGGGAAAATGATTCAGACCTTGCTCCAGAGTACCTGTATGAAAAAATGGTTGAACAAAATACGGCGTTAAGAATCAAAGAAGCACCATCGGCATACAATGGAACTCTGGGCGAGTTGTACGATGGTTGGGCAAAGCATGTACTTCTGTTACCATCTGTCGTAGAAGAGTTCCATAGACAATTCTGTTCCTATCTGGACTCTGCAGATACTCTGTTTCTCATTCGTTATGTGGCTGGTCAGAAGCGTGGTCAAATCGAACCAACAGATTTTGGCCAGCTGTTGCGCCCAACAGACAATTCTCCAGCGTGGTGGATTCACTACCAGCTCTTTTCGGGTCATTTTCGGCAGTATGCATCATTTAATTCATTTATTGAGTCAGTCCCCAGCCATATGTTTCAAGTCCGTTTACCGGAAAGTATCAATAAGGCTGGATGGCACGTTGCGCATATTTTCGATGTCAAAGATAGAGATGTCCATTTTCGCCGATGGGATCGTAAAGAGCTGGTGAGAAGGTTTGCTCGCAATATTCACCCTTGCAACTACTTCTACCTTCCAAAGTATGAATGGCAGCGTTACGGGAGCAATCCAACAGTCATTGCATTTTTTTATGAACAGTTCAAATCGATCTATCGAACAATATGGGAAGACTTCCTGAGGCTGGTGGACAGCACGCCGTTGCTTATCTCGGTCGGGGTGGGCGAATATAGATACGCATTTTCAGCCAACAAGACAGACCAGTGCAGTGCCCCTGGGGCTGGAGAGGATCCATGTGCAGAATTGAACGAATGTGTTGCGAAATACTCACACTATAGGTTGTGCTTCAAAGCTGATGTGATTGAGTCACTGGGCATGGACGACAGGTTTTGCATAGTA
Organism: Chlorobium sp. KB01; assembly: GCF_001975465.1. Lineage (NCBI taxonomy): Bacteria > Pseudomonadati > Chlorobiota > Chlorobiia > Chlorobiales > Chlorobiaceae > Chlorobium > Chlorobium sp. KB01. The sequence continues at coordinate 70,172 of NZ_MPJE01000023.1, read as the reverse complement.
TCAAATGCTGGAACCTTTATCATGACCAAACGCGAGTTTTACGAGACATTCCCCAAAGTAAGAGAATCCAAGAGTTATTGGCTGCCTTGTGGGTATCATTACCCGAATCCGCCTCGGCGGGCATTGCAATTCAAGGTTGAACGGTTTCGACTTGCTACCCAGCAGGATTAGCAAGAAATTGTTGGTATTTGGTAGTTGGGTTTCCCCTGAGCGATTTTAAATCCAATGTATTTTAATATTATGAAGATATTCACAATTCTGTCATTAAATTCTGCGAAAAGCCTTTTAATTCCAAAATACTATATGGGTTATGTGTCTTGATTTTGATTGGTTTAGCCTGTCGGATAATCGGCGATTTCAGCGGGAGAAATACGGATTATCAATATCAGAAGCAGAAAGTTGCTTGAAGTGTTATAATTCAACTGTTTATCCTATTGCAAATGAGGTGGCTGATTTTATTAGGGATCATTGGGCCTCTGAACAAATTGATATGTTAAATCTTGATGCTCAAAAAGCACTTTTTGTATGCCTTGGAAGAAAGTGAGTCGAGAGCTATACAGCGAATACCCATATTGTCCATTGTTGTAAGGACTGAATTGTTTTAAGGATTTTATAACAGCTTTTAATTGTGTTTGAATATCGTCCTTTCGATGTCAAACTATCATTAAATCCTCCAACACCTCAGCCAGCCAATCGAACCCGATCTTTTCCTGTCCCAGGCGGATATGATGACTCGGGTCATGAACGCGTAACTTATCGTAAATCGTGCATTTTTCAGCGGTCATGCGAGTGAGTTTACTGGTTTCGGTTGGTTCGTTTCGGGAAAAAGTGGGGGGGGGGTTAGTTTAAAGCGTAGCAAGTTATTTGGAGTTGATCTCTTCAGTAGCCTCTTCGGCTAACTTTGCCAATGTATCCTGGCTTGACGCAAAACTTTTGTCCCAGCGGAAATCATCCTCAATTTCCTCGAGAATCAATGCGGCAATGGCATTTTGCTCATTATCGGACAATGTTTTGACTTTATTAACGGCTTGTTCAAGCAGCTTGGTCATAATGGTTGTTTTACTATAAATGACCGGAATTCAAATTCCCGAAACTCGTAAAATATACTTAAAGCTGCCGCTTTTTTAGAAAACCGCATAATCTACTCAATAATCGAAAAGATCACCGTTTGAGTGCCCTGTAAAAATTTTCGTGAGAGCCTAAAAGAAGCAGGAGACGGCTTGCGGCATCATACTCGTAGGCGAGCAGGGTTAGTTGGCCGTTACATTTGAATTTATAGACAAACACACCTGCCAGATCACCCTTTTTGGGTTCACCTACACTCGGGTCTTTGATGATTTCAGTAATGGCATCATCAACATCAGCCTTCTGATTCGGGTGCAGCTTCTTGTAGGCACGCCTGAAAAGAGTGCTTTGATAGACCTGAATGTCACTGTTCATCAGGAACGATTCCCTTCCGGGATAAATGGTGTTGAGTTCTCCTTACCTTCTGCCCTCACAATCAGCAGATCCCGAATGAAATCGATTGGCAAATCCGGATTGTCGAGAGCTGCCCGTCCGATCATTGCCCAAAACTCAATCTGTCCGGCAATTGTCCGATGCTCGGCCCTGGCCTGGGCTCTTGCTTGTCCGTACAAGGTATCATCTATTCGTACCGGCATTCCCATAATGGTTTCTCCCTGGATAGTTTTACTACAAATGTAGCGAATATCGGGATGGCAAACAAATCCCGCAGAACCACTCTGAGCTGGGGGATGAGGTGTTGCAGCTGTTTTTCACCCTACTCCATCGTTTGGCTCTGTTTTGACGGCCTGAAATTGTTTATTATACTTTAGAAACGCGTTTTTTTAGCAAGGTAAACACTTTTTGTGAGTCAATAGAAGCTGCACAGGGAGCGTTAAACATATTCCATTCCTGTGAATCTAATCGGGAGAAGCCCATGGCTGTCTTTTTTGATTCCCATTGCCACATGATGAACCTGAGTCATCCCAATCTTACGGCGATGATCAAGAGGACATTCAGTGAGGCAATGCCAAAAAAGCTTATCCGGTATATCGAAAAAGCGGTTGCATTGCCTCTTGTTGTAAAAATCCTTATTTGCTTTCTGCTTTTCCTGCCGCTACTGGTTATTCTGTTGATTGTTTTAGTGGTCGGGTTGATCGCGGCGGTACTGTTTCTGCTTTTCCCCTCTGCCAGGAGAGTTCTTACCGGGATACTCAAGGAACAGGTCGCCAATACTATGAATCTCCTTGCCGTGATGGAAACGGACATTGGTGATTGTCTGATCCAACTGGAGGAGGAGCTGAGAAATAAATTTGAAACGAGGAGAGGCGTGATCCTGTATGGTGACTGTGAAGAGAAGGTATATGACAAAATCGTGTTGACTCCCCTTATCATGGATTTCGGTCTGAAGAACTACAAGGAATCGAAATCTCCCTATAAAGTCCGCTGGAAGCCGATTGTCGCTCAGGTTGAGGATCTGTTTCTTGGAATCAGGGACTATTATCTCTATCGGGAATCCTACATTAAATCAACAGGTACTCCGGTTCCGCCTCTTTTTGAGATTCACCCTTTTATGGGTATCAATACCCGGAATTACCGGTTAAAATCATTCCCGTTCATTGATGGTCCTCCGAGCTTGCTTGAGGATCTTCTGGCAACTAATTTTCGTGATTTCGCTGACGATACGACTCCTGAAATGCGGTATCGTAATCTTTCGCAGCGTGACCGGAGCAAATTTGATGGCAATATCAAGTCAATCGGTTCTCATGATTTTATCGGCATCAAAGTCTATCCTCCCTTGGGCTTCAACCCCTGGCCGGAGAAGATTGAAGAAGGGTATACGGACGACGGGGAGCTGAAAAGAGAACGGGAGAAGGTTGAGTACCTTTATAATTTCTGCATAGAGCGAAACATTCCCATAACGGCACATTGCAGTGACGGCGGATTCCTTGTTGACCAAAAATACCGGGAGTTTGCCAGCCCGTTTAAATGGGCGAAGGTTTTAGAGCAGCAAAAATATAATAAACTGCGTCTCAATCTTGCCCATTTCGGAGGGGTTGAAAGAGATGACTGGCGCGAGAGGATTGCCGAATTCCTCCTGATTTACGACAATGTGTACACGGATATTTCTTACCAGGGGGTTGATGAGAAAATTTATAGCAAGCTGAAGCTCTTTCTCGATCGTTTCGGTGCCGACGAGAGGAAGCGATTGATCAGAAAAATCATTTTCGGCTCGGATTTCATGATCAATCTGATGAATATCGAAAAGTACAGTACATATCTGGAATATTTTGCTGAAACGGAGGCACTGACTCTTGTAGAGAAGGAGCTGTTGTGCCATACCAATGCGATGAAGTTTCTTTATCTTGCGTGATATTCTCACACCGGATATAATCTCGTACTCCCCGATTCCGGGCCCGGTCGGGAATCGGGCTGAGATGACTCAATCAAAATTCCGAATCACCCGGCAGTGAGTGCCGGGCGGAAGCCTGTGGCGGAGGGTTCGATGGTGGTTTCAACCAGGTTCTGATTGGAGATCAGAAGGGTTCTGGAGGGGGAGTGGCGGACCAGTTCATAGTCGTGGGTGCCGACAAGAACAACGATCCCCTTCTGGTTGATCCGTTTCAGGTAGTCGAGAATTTCGAGCGAGGTGTCGGGGTCGAGATTTCCGGTCGGTTCGTCGGCAAGGATGACGAGGGGTTCGCGCACCAGTGCCCGGGCTATGGAGATGCGCTGCTGTTCTCCTCCGGAGAGCTTCATGGGCATCTGTTTGGCTGCGTACTCAAGTCCCACGCTTCCGAGCGCATGCATGACCATATCCTTGATCAGTTTTTCTTTTGTACCGGTTACTTTGAGCACAAAAGCCAGATTGTCATAGACGCTGCGGTCTTCGAGCAGTCGGAACTCCTGAAACACAATGCCGAGCTTTCTGCGAAGGAGCGGAATCTGCCGTTTTTTTATGGTTCGGGAGCTGAATCCGGCAATGCGGATCTCTCCTTTTTTCGGGCGCACATCCATGTAGAGCGATTTGAGCAGGGTTGTTTTGCCGCTGCCGCTTTTGCCGACAATATAGACCAGCTCTCCGGACTCAATGGTGAGGTTCAGATTTTTGAAGAGTATTTTTTTATCAAGTTCGAGCTCGGTGTCGATAAATGAGATCATGATGAGATGGCGGTTTGTTTTCGGTTTTGTGCTATCCTGACGGCAACTCTCGTTGCTTCGTACATGCTCCGTTCGGAAGAGATTCCCCTGCCTGCAATATCGAAACTGGTGCCATGGTCAGGTGATGTTCGTACAATCGGCAGTCCGAGTGTGACGTTAACTCCGGTGTCAAATGCGAGCACCTTGAAGGGGAGCAATCCCTGGTCGTGATACATGGCAACCACAATATCGTAGTTGCAGTATTTTTTTGCTCCGAAAAATCCGTCAGCGGGGAATGGCCCCTCTATCCGGAGGCGATTCGAGAGCCTCTCAACTGCGGGCCGGATGATCTCCGCCTCTTCATGGCCCATAACTCCGCCGTCGGAAGCGTGGGGATTGAGTCCAAGCAGGGCGATGCGGGGCGAGGCAATCCTGAAATCGGTTTTCAGTGACTGGTTGAGATCAAGAAGAAAGGTATCAAGGTCCATCTCCCGGATCAATTCCGGCACCTCTTTGATGGGTATGTGAATCGTGGCAAGGGCGACTTTGAGCTCCTTGACGGGATCAAAAAACATCATGCAGGGTGAGTGAACGCCGAACATGCTGCCGAGGAACCCGGTATGGCCTGACTCCATGAAGCCGGCAAGTGCGATTGCCTCCTTGTTGAGCGGAGCAGTCACCAGTGCGTCGCACAAGCCCTTGCGGCAGAGCTCTGCTGCGGCCCGGAGCGACTCCATGGCAACTTTTCCGGCATCAGCCGAGAGAAGTCCGGGGGTGATGGATTCGGGCTCAGCTACCGAGAGTACGGTCAGAATGCCGGACTGAACGGTGCCGACACTCTGGAGTTCTGATTTATCGTCAACCTTCAGGAGTATTACCGGCAGGTCAAGCTTTTTCCGGTAATACTCCATCGCACTCCAGGAGCCGCAAACAAGAAAAGAGTGGCCTGATTGCTCCAGTTTCAAAAAGCTTTTCAGAATGATTTCCGGACCGATGCCGTGAGGGTCACCGATGGACCAGACAATCCGGCATCGTTCAGAGTCTCTTATATGCATTGGCGATCTTGTCATCCTTTTTTACTCCGCCAAGGGCCAGCCAGAAAAGAACCGGTTCCGGCAGCAGCAGGTATAAACCGGCTTCCGGTCTGTGAGAGAAGGTAGTGCAGGTGCAGTTGAAATACTGGTTCAGAAAGTGCGCTGCGGCAAGGCCGGAGAGCAGGTCGGCGGCAAAGAGCATCATGCCGAGCAGTATGAGTTTTTTCTGGAGATCTCTTTTTTTATAGAGAAAGATTGAGGCAAGGGCAACGATGGCGGTCAGTGGCGAAAAGATGCCGGCGGCATAGTTGCTGGTGACCTGCATGATGCCGGCTTCCGGATATGCAGTGAAATCGGTTACAAGAAAGAGTGTTGCGGTGCTGAAGCTCCAGAAGGGGAACATCATGCTCACGATGGCCAGCAGGCCCGCAAGAAAGAGGTAGATGGTTTGAATTCTGGCTAACATGGGTTGTGTCGGTTAATTTAGTCAGTAAGTTCAACGAATATACATAATCAGGAGAAAAGTGTCCTGCATTATCCCCTTATATGAGCAGCGTACTCCCTTTCAATTCCGTTTACAATGATGGCTGTTGCTCCGGCTCGCTCTCTGACGAATCTTCCGGCAATCTCTCCGGTTGCGACTCTTTTTGCGCTCTCATCACTGAAGGTTTTCAGGGCAGCGGCAAGTTCGTTCCCGTTATGAATGACGGTTCCACCTCCGCTTGCCGCCAGATCTTCGGCTTCAGGTGAGTTGTGGTAACGGGGGCCGAAGAGTACCGGGATGGCAAAGACTGCCGGTTCGAGCGTGTTATGGACGTTGACACCGAATCCGCCTCCTACATAAGCCATTGATGCAACGGTGTAGAGTTCTGCCAGATAGCCGGTCTGGTCAATGATGAGAATCTGTTGACGGGGGTCGAACGAATCATTCAATTGAGAGATACGGACCGACGATAGCGAGCGTTTCAGCAGATCGGCTTCGAGATGTGCAAGGTTTTCAGGGGTGACCTGATGGGGAACCATGATGAGTGAAGGTCTCTTTGCAAGCGTTTGCCATGCGTCAAGCAGCACGGTTTCATCTTTTTCCCAGACACTTCCGGCAACCAGCACGGTCAGGTTTTCAAAAAGTGGTTTAAGGTGATCAACCCGTGCATGATTCCGGCTTCGCAAAACCACCTGGTCGAACCGGGGGTCACCGGCGGTTTCCACTCGCATGCATCCGAAAAGCTCTCTGAAAGCCGTGGAGTCTTTTTCGGAAGCGGTATAGATGGAGTCGAAAAGGTGAAAAATGGTTCGGTAGAAGCTGTTCAGGAGGGGGTTGAAGTAGGGCGCATGCGTTTGCAGCACGGCTGCGGCAAGCATCAGCTTTACCCCTCTTTTTTTTGCTTCGAGCAGATGGTTCGGCCAGAAGTCGTAACGCATCAGGAGCAGCAGGTCAGGGAGGAGCAGTGCGATTAATCGCTTTGCATTATGTGCGGTGTCGGGCGGCAGGTAAAAGACAGCCGTCGCATCCGGGAAGTTCTTCCGGGCATTGTATCCCGAATCGGAGAGAAAGGAGACAAACAGTATCATATCCGGATGTTTCTCTTTCAATGCGGCTATGACAGGCCGGGCTTGTTCGAATTCACCAACCGATGCGGCATGAACCCACATTCTGAAAACGGAAGGGGGGAGCATTCCGGCTGTTTTTTCGAGTTCTTCGAAGAGCCCCTTCCGGACTGAAAAAAATGTGCGGAGTCTCGGGTGCAGACGGTTGAGAAGTTTCGCCGCGCCAAGAAGAGCAGGAAAGAGGAGTTTATAGATAGAGAGGGCGGAAGAGTGCATTATTATTTTTTTTGCTTCTGTCACATTCCGGGATGCTCCGAAGAGCAGGATGGGTATGCCGTTATCTTGCCTGAGTGAAGATAAGGAGATTTCTCTGAATCGCAGGGTTGGGCAGTTACATTTTTTCTTCCGTGTATCATTCAGGTTAAACCGTTTTTATCAGCATATTCCGGCGGCTTTTCGGGTTATGGGCGGGCCGTTTGCCGATAAACGGCCGGTATAAAATAAAATTCGTCTTTAAGGAAATAAAATCGTACTATGCTGACGTTTTAAATGCGTGGTGAATATGCCAAGAAAGGACACAGGGAATGTAAGTGCTATATTTCCCGGTGTTTGTGACGAAACAATGGCGCTTGGTAGACCTTTGTAAGCTGCCCGAATGTTTTCGGTTGATGAGAACTCTTCTTCATTTTTTTCTTTCCTGCATTGCTGCCACCTGCGCCTCTTTCGAGGCTTTTTTTATCAATGATCCGGAAATGAAAATACAATGAGCGACAACTCTCTATTGCCGAAGGATTTCCGCAGCCTTCAGCTTGCAGAACCATTAATGAAAGCGCTTGAAGATGTGGGTTATGAAAACCCTACTCCCATTCAGGCTGAAACCATTCCACTGCTTCTCGAAGGACGTGATGTTCTCGGGCAGGCACAGACCGGAACAGGAAAAACCGCTGCGTTTGCCCTGCCGGTACTCTCCAATATCCGCCTTGCACTTGCCGAGCCCCAGGCTCTTGTGCTTGCTCCGACAAGGGAGCTGGCCATACAGGTTGCCGAGGCTTTCCAGCGTTATGCGGTCCATCTCAAGGGGTTTCATGTTGTTCCGATTTATGGCGGTCAGGATTACGGCATTCAGCTCCGTATGCTGAAACGCGGTGTGCACGTCGTGGTCGGTACTCCCGGTCGTGTTATGGATCACATGCGGCGGGGATCGCTTAATCTTGACTCTCTGCAGTGCCTTGTGCTTGACGAGGCTGACGAGATGCTTCGCATGGGATTCATCGATGATGTTGAGTGGATTCTTGATCAGACGCCAAAAGAGCGCCAGGTGGCCCTTTTTTCGGCAACCATGCCCTCTGCCATCCGCCGTATTGCACAGAAGTATCTGAATAATCCTGCCCAGGTAACCATACAGACCAAAACCACAACGGTCGAGACTATTCGTCAGCGCTACTGGATTGTCGGCGGAAGCCACAAACTTGATATTCTGACCAGGATTCTTGAAGTTGAACCCTTCGACGGGATACTGATTTTTGTACGCACCAAAACCATGACAATTGAACTGGCTGAAAAGCTTCAGGCCAGGGGATACGGTGCTGCCGCCCTGAATGGCGATATGGCCCAGAATCAGCGGGAACGCACGGTCGATCAGCTCAAGAACGGAGCGTTGAGCATTGTTATTGCCACCGACGTGGCCGCAAGAGGTCTTGATGTGGAGCGTATCAGCCATGTTATCAACTACGATATCCCTTCCGATACCGAGTCCTATGTCCACCGGATCGGCAGAACGGGTCGAGCAGGCCGCACCGGCGATGCGATTCTCTTTGTCTCCCCGAGGGAGAAGAATATGCTGTACGCTATCGAAAAGGCGACACACAGCCGTATTGAACTGATGGAGCTTCCTTCAACGGAGATCATCAACAACAAGCGGATCGCAAAATTCAACCAGAAGATCACCGATACGATTGCGGCTGAAGATCTTGATTTCTTCACCCGTATTATTGAGCAGTACTGTCATGAACATGATGTACCGGTCATTGAAGCTGCGGCCGCACTGGCTTCACTGGTTCAGGGTGAAACTCCGCTGCTTCTGTCAAACAAACCCGAAAGAACTCGCTCTAACGATGATCGCGAAGGTTCCGGCAGGGATCGGGGTTCAGATCGTGTTCGCGGATTTGACCGGGATCGCGGCCCATCCAAACGCAGAAGCAGTGATGAGGGTAAAGAGCGCTACCGTCTTGAGGTAGGCAGTGAGCATGGTGTGAAAGCCGGCAATATTCTCGGCGCTATTCTCAATGAGGTCGGTCTTGATCCTGATTCAGTCGGCCAGATTTCCATCAATGACTCCTACAGCACGGTAGAGCTGCCGCAGGGTATGCCTGATAATGTGTTTCATGAACTCCGCAAGGTAAGGGTCTGCGGACGTCAGCTCAGGCTCTCCAAAATGGAGGATCAGGATCGCAACTCCTCTCCCTATGGTATCAAAAAAGCGTTCAAGAAGCCTTTTGCCAAACCGGCAGGCAAGGAGACTGCTTTCTTTACCGGTAACAAAAAGAAACGCAAAGGGTGACCCTTACACGATAACAGTTGTAAAGCGGGGAAGAGAAATCTCCGCTTTTTTTTGCTCTTTTTTCCCTTCTCCGAGCTCTTCCCGTTCTACTCTACCGTTGATGGTTGTATATTAAACGTATCGATTCACGTCAATCCCGGGAGGAACCATGGAGCTTGAGTTCTACGGCGCAACAGGCAGGGTTACAGGCTCCTGCCATATTCTCAGGCTTGGTGGAGCAACGGTGCTGCTCGACTGCGGTCTCATACAGGGTTCAAGGGAAGATGAGTCACTCAATGCCGAGCCGTTTCCCTTTGATCCATCGGCTGTTGATGCGGTTGTCCTTACCCACGGCCATATCGACCACTCCGGACGTCTTCCTCTTCTCGTCAAGAAGGGGTTTGCCGGTACCGTCTATACCCAGCAGGCAACTGTTGATCTCTGCATGGTTCTGCTTCTTGATTCCGCTTCACTTGGTGAACGTGATGCCATTTTCCGCCAGAAGCACCCCCAAAGTGCCCGTGACCGTCATGCTGAACCGCTCTATACCCGTGAGGATGCCGTGCGGGCGCTCAACAGCTTTGTCGGTGTGCCTTATCATCACAAGCAGGAGATTCTACCCGGTATCATCATCCGCTTTATGGATGCCGGCCATATTCTCGGTTCTGCGCTGGTTGAGGTGTGGCTGCATGAAGGCGATGTTTCAAGGAAGCTGGTTTTCAGCGGTGACGTAGGTCAATACAACACCCCTATCATGAACGATCCCGAGACGATCGAAGAGGCCGACGCAGTAATCGTGGAGAGTACCTATGGTGACCGTCTTCATCGGGAGATAGCGCTTACCCTTGCCGAGCTTGGTGAGATTATCCGCTCGGCGGCTGCAGGTGGTGGCAATATTCTTATCCCTGCATTTGCAATCGGACGAAGTCAGGAGCTGCTCTACTTTTTTTCAGAGCACTATGAGGAGTGGGAGCTGGATCGCTGGCAGATTTTTCTCGACAGTCCCATGGCCATTGAGGCCAGCCGGATCTACTGGGACTATCCCGAACTTGTTGATGATGAGGCGGCGGCATTCCGCAAAGGCAAAACATGGATGCCGCATCTTAAAAACCTCCATTTTACCGTAAGACCGGAACAGTCGCAGGCAATCAATGCCATAAAACAGGGGGCCATCATTATTGCAGGCAGCGGGATGTGCAATGGCGGCAGGATTCTGCATCATCTGAAACATAATATTCAGCGACCGGAGTGCCGGGTGATCATAACCGGTTTTCAGGCAGAGGGAACTCTCGGACGCCGTCTGGTAGAAGGCGAGCGGGAAGTTGAGATTCATGGCCGCAGTTATCCTGTAAGGGCTGCGCTTCATACCATAGGCGGTTTGTCAGCGCATGGTGACCGGAATGATATTCTTCGCTGGCTTGGCGGTTTTAAAAACAGCCCCGAAATTTATGTTGTGCATGGCGACGAGCCGGTAAAAACAGTGTTCCGTAATGCAATTGAAGCCGAGCTGCATCTGAATGCTTCCATTCCCCTGTCGGGAGAGATTGTCGGGTTTGCGTGATCACTCTTTTTGTATAATGCCTGCGCTTTGCAGGGAAATGTCACGTTTATGCAAAACCTTGCAGGAAGGGTTGCATGCGAAGCATTAGTTTCTATTTTAATCGTGAGTTACAATAAATGTTATGTGCGGCAGAGATGCTGCCTGATATCATGTTGACGATTGTTTTTTAATGCCTAATATTCATGATACCATGTTAATTACCACCTTCAGGGAGCTTGTCCCTATTCTTCAGACTGCAATCGGCCCGATGATTCTTATCTCGGGTCTTGGTTTGCTTCTGCTTACCATGACCAACAGGCTTGGTCGTATCATCGATCGTTCAAGATCCCTGATTGATAATCTGGAGTCATTTCCGGAACTCCATATCCAGAGAATCAACGAGGAGGTTGCCATTCTCTGGACAAGAGCCCGCTATATCCGTACAGCCATTCTGCTTGCAACCATGACCTGCCTGGGAGCCTCGCTTTTGATTATCATGCTCTTTCTCAGTGCTCTGGTCAATCTTGACCTGCCTTTGGTGCTGTCGGCCATCTTCATTATCAGTATGCTCTGCCTGAGCAGCTCGCTGGTCTTTTTTGTGCTTGACGTGAACCTCACCCTTGCTGCGCTGAAAATCGAGATGAGAAGTCACAAGCATTAAGAGGGGCGGAGCCTTTTTGCCTGCTTTTTGGTTCTATCCTCTCGGATGAAAGGTTTTGTGTACCTCCTTGACAAACGACCGGTCGATGTGGGTGTAGATCTGGGTTGTGGATATGGAGCTGTGGCCGAGCATCTCCTGTACTGCGCGCAGATCTGCGCCACCTTCAAGCAGATGGGTTGCGAAGGTATGGCGGAAGGTGTGCGGACTGATCTGCTTTTCAATGCCGGCAATGATGGCGTATTGCCGCACCATAGAGAAGATGGCCATGCGTGAAAGCGGTTTTCCCCTTGCATTGAGAAAGAGATAGTCGCCGGAGTTTCGCCCTGAATGTCCGTGCCGGAGTTCACTCTGGTAGCGCCTGATCCACTCTTTTGCGGCACTGCCAACCGGCACAAGACGCTCCTTTGATCCTTTTCCGAAGATTCTTACAAAACCAGCCTCAAGGTAGAGGTTCTGTTGCTGGATAGAGATCAGTTCGCTCACCCTTACTCCGGTTGCGTAGAGGAGTTCAAGTATTGTTTTGTCACGAAGGAAGTATTTACTTTGCGGGTTCTGCAGAAGCGGAGCTTCAAGCAGACGCAGGGTTTCATCGATAGTCAGTACGGTGGGCAGGTATCGGGCCTGTTTGGGCTGATGCAGGTTTTCTGCCGGATTGAGGGAGGTCGTGCGCTCAGAGAGCAGGAATTTGTGAAAGGAGCGGATTGCTGAAATGTTCCGAGCCAATGAGCTTGGTTCGAGTCCTGTCGAGTAGAGCTCGGTGATGAACTCCCGGATCTGGTTGGGGGTAATGCTTTCGGGCGATATGGCGCTTTGCTGCATGAAGAGCAGGTAGCGCTCGAGATCGTTGCGGTAGGAGACCCTTGTGTTTTCCGAAAAGTTGCGTTCGATGAGCATATAGTTCAGGAAGCTCTCAAGCACGTTGCGGCTGGAGTCATGCAGGGTGTTCATGGTTTTTTGCCGTTTTTGCGGAGCCGTTGAGCGAAACCCCCGTCAAATCCCGGATACTCTCCCGGCAGGGTGAGGATGGCTCCCTTGAAACCGCTCTTTGGCAGGAAAGGTTCCGGTACTTTTCCTCTGTCATGGTCCACAGAAAAGTTTGGGTGCCGCTCAAGAAACGCTTCAATCTGCAGGCCGTTCTCTTCGGGCTCGATGGAGCATGTGGCATAGACAAGCACGCCGTTTTCCTCAAGCAGCTCTGCGGCATGGTCGAGAAGCTCCTTTTGCAGGGTGATCAGTTCCTGAATGGTTTCAGGCGTCAGTTTCCAGCGCAGTTCAGTTCGCCTGCCAACAACGCCGCTCCCTGAGCAGGGGGCGTCAAGCAGGATTGCATCGGGGCGATTTTCCGGTTTGAAGCTCCTTGCGTCGGCGGCCACTGTTCTAATGATGGTAATGCCGAGAGCTTGAGCGTGCGTGGCGATTTTTAGGAGTTTTTGTTCATAGAGATCAAGTGAGGTGACGCTTCCGTTATTCTCCATCAATTCAGCCATAAAGGTTGATTTTCCACCCGGTGCTGCACAGAGGTCGAGAACAGCACTTCCCGGCACCGGATTCAGCAGAAGGCAGGTGAGAGCCTGTGTCGGATTCTGGACGGTGAGCCTGCCATCGCTGACCGCAGGCTCGAAGGTGCTGAACTCTTTCGAAATGAAGAGGTTTTCAATACCGCACGCTTCATACGCTGCGGAGGAAAACAGGGGATCGGAAAAAAGCTGCTCTTCTGAAGTTTTCAGCCGGTTGACTCTGAATCCGAAGAGCGGGGACCGGTTGTTATAGGTCAGAAGGGCTTCGGTTTTTTTAAGGCCATAGGCAGCTATCCATCGTTCAACCAGCCACCTCGGGTGGGAGTGTTTTATGGCCAGCTGTTCTGCGGGCTCTCTCTCCTTGAGCCACTCATCAAGGGTTATGTTTTGCGGGGTGATTTTTCTCAACACACCGTTGACCAGTTTTGACATCCGGTCCCCTTTATATTTTTTTGCGAGTTTTACACACTCATTGACTGCCGCCCAGTCGGGAACCTTGTCAAGGAAGAGAATCTGATAGAGGCCGAGTCGAAGAATATTTTTCAGTACCGGTGCGGCTTTTTCCAGTTTGTGGTGGTAGTAGCGACTGATGATAAAATCAAGCTGAAGCCGGTAGCGAAGTACTCCGTTGACCAGTCCGGTTGCAAGCGCCCGGTCAATGCGGTTCAGTGCACTCTGTTCCAGAGTCCGGTGCAGTATCCGGTCGGATCGTTTTTTTCCTGTTTCAAGGGCCTGCAGAACATTCAGTGCTGTTTCTCTTGCTGTAATCATCGGGAGCTGTGGATTTTAGAGTATTGTACCCATTCGGGTGATTTGTAAAATACTATTCCCTGTTGTAGATTAACCGAACTAAATGTTCTTTTCAAGATTTTACGCTATCATCGAGAAAGGTGGAGGGACTGGCCCTGAGAAACCTTGGCAACCGTCAATTCATAATGAAGTATGAACGGTGCCAATTCCATCCCGGTATAAAGGTCGGGAAAGATGATGGTATGCATGCCCTATGTATGCTTATACCTCATTGCAGTCATTTTCCGCACGATTTGTTCCTCTCAGGATTACCCCCTCACTCATCGGGTGTTAGCGGCATTTTCAACAGCTATACAGATGACAGAGCGATCGCATCCTCAATACAAGTTTGAAACGCTGCAGGTTCATGCCGGTCAGAGGCCTGATCCCACGACAAAGTCGAGAGCAGTGCCTATCTATCAGACCACCTCCTATGTTTTTGACAGTGCCCGTCACGGTGCTGACCTTTTTGCCCTGAAGGAGTTCGGTAATATCTATACCCGGCTCATGAATCCGACGACCGATGTTCTTGAGCAGCGAGTTGCTGCACTTGAAGGGGGCAAGGCTGCCCTGGCGGTGGCAAGCGGTCATTCGGCACAGTTTATTGCTATTGCCACTCTCTGCCAGGCAGGTGACAATATCGTCTCCTCAAGTTATCTCTACGGAGGTACCTATAATCAGTTCAAGGTCTCTTTCCGTCGGCTCGGTATCGGTGTGAAGTTTGTTGACGGGTGTAACCCGGATGCATTCCGCAGTGCAATCGACAGCAGTACCAAGGCGCTCTATCTGGAATCGATCGGCAATCCGGCTTTTCATGTGCCTGATTTTGAGGCGATTTCGGCCATTGCGGCTGAACATGGCATCCCCCTGATTGTTGATAATACATTCGGCTGTTCCGGCTATCTTTGCCGTCCGCTTGAGTACGGAGCTTCGATTGTGGTGGAGTCTGCGACCAAATGGATCGGAGGACATGGAACCTCCATGGGTGGTATAATTGTTGACGGCGGAACCTTCAACTGGGGAAACGGAAAGTTTCCTCTGATCAGTGAGCCTTCAGAGGGCTATCACGGGTTGAAATTTCATGAAACGTTCGGGGATCTTGCTTTTATCATCAAGGCCCGGGTTGAGGGGCTGCGTGATATCGGCCCGGCGATCAGCCCGTTCAACTCTTTTATGCTCCTGCAGGGTCTGGAGACGCTCTCGCTCCGTGTTCAGCGGCATGCTGACAACTCAATGGAGCTTGCCCGCTGGCTTGAGGCGCACCCGGCGGTTGAGTGGGTGAACTATCCCGGTCTTGAAGGTCATCCTACCCATGAACTGGCAAAAAAATATCTGCAAAACGGATTCGGCGGCGTGTTGACCTTCGGTATCAGGGGCGGATACGAGCAGGCGGTCGGTTTTATCGACAGTGTGCAGCTTGCAAGCCATCTGGCCAATGTGGGTGATGCCAAAACGCTGGTGATTCATCCAGCCTCAACCACCCACCAGCAGCTTTCCAGAGAGGAGCAGGAGTCTGCGGGCGTATTTGCCGATATGGTCAGGGTCTCTCCGGGAATTGAACATATTGATGATATCAAGGCTGATTTTGAACAGGCATTTGCACAATTGAGAGGTGACGTATGAGAGCATATACCGATGTTATTTCCGGAAAAACGCATTTTTTCGATTCAAGTGAACCATATATCACCGAATTTGGAGCGGTGCTGCCTTCCCTGCGTGTGGCCTACAGGACATGGGGCACCCTCAATGCAGAGAGAGATAATGTGATCCTTGTCTGCCATGCTCTTACCGGTTCGGCTGATGCTGACGGATGGTGGGAGGGGATGTTTTCAAGAGGGGGCGCGTTTGATGAAACAACCGATTTTATTATTTGCAGCAATGTGCTCGGAAGTTGTTACGGTTCGACAGGTCCTGTTTCACTGAATCCGCTGACCGGTAAAAACTACGGGCCTGATTTCCCCCTGATTACGATCAGGGATATGGTGCATGTTCAGCGCCGGCTGCTTGCTGGACTCGGCATTGACCGGGTAAAACTTGCGGTTGGGGCCTCTCTTGGCGGGATGCAGGTGCTTGAGTGGGGGGTGCTCTATCCTGATGTTGTTCAGTCGCTGATGGCAATGGGGGCTTCAGGTCGACACTCAGCATGGTGTATTGCGCAGAGTGAAGCGCAGAGGCAGGCAATACGGGCTGACGGTGACTGGAATGACGGGTGGTACTCCAGGGAGCAGCCGCCTGCGGCAGGACTTGCTGCAGCAAGAATGATGGCTATGTGCACCTACCGCAGCTTCGAAAACTTTCAGACCCGGTTTGGTCGTGAACTGCAGAAGGGCACCACTTTCAAGGCTGAAAGCTATCTGCGCCATCAGGGACGCAAACTGGTAGAGCGATTTGATGCCAATACCTATATCACGCTCACCAGGGCGATGGATATGCATGATATTGGAAGGGGCCGGGGAGTCTATGAAGAGGTGCTCGGTTCAATGCCGATGCCGGTCGAGATTCTCTCGATCAATTCCGATGTTCTCTACCCGAAAGAGGAGCAGGAAGAGCTTGCCCGGTTTATTCCGAAATCAAGCATTCTCTACCTTGACGAACCCTATGGGCATGACGCTTTTCTGATTGATGTTGAAAAGGTGAGCCGCATGGTCAGGGAGTTTCTTGACGGAAGGGCAGTGGAGGAGCACTCCGCCGCCTGAGAAGGGGCGTATCGCAATACACCCCTGTGGAATATTTACGGTGCCGTGATCTCGTCAAAGCGGGTATAGTGCCTTAAAACCTCGGGGACTCTGATATTGCCTTCCGCTGTCTGGTAGTGCTCAAGGAGTGATACCATGAGGCGGGATGTTGCCAGCCCCGAACCGTTCAGGGTGTGCACGAACTCCGGTTTTGATTTGCCATTGGGTTTGAAACGGATGTTGGCGCGTCGAGCCTGGTAATCTTCGAAGTTTGAGCAGCTTGATGCTTCAA
This sequence comes from Chlorobium sp. KB01, assembly GCF_001975465.1. Taxonomy (NCBI): domain Bacteria; kingdom Pseudomonadati; phylum Chlorobiota; class Chlorobiia; order Chlorobiales; family Chlorobiaceae; genus Chlorobium; species Chlorobium sp. KB01. The sequence continues at coordinate 53,434 of NZ_MPJE01000023.1, read as the reverse complement.
GGTATTTCTGTTCCGCCGGTGACCAGACCTCGATGTCATAGCATTTGGCGGCATTGGCGCTGATGTCCCCGCTGCAGAGGAGGAGAACCCGGTAGGGTATTTTCAGTGCAATGAGAATGGCTTCAGCGTTTCTGCGAATCTGTTCAAGTGCTTCATAGGACTCTTCAGGCCGGGTAAACTTTACCATCTCCACCTTGTTGAACTGGTGTACTCTCAGGAAGCCACGGGTATCCTTGCCGTAGCTGCCCGCTTCACGACGGAAACAGGCGGAGTAGGCGGCATAGGAGATCGGCAGAGCTCCGTTGTCAAGCATTTCCCCCCGGTGCAGGTTGGTGACCGGCACTTCGGCGGTGGGGATGGCGTAGAGGTCGTCCTCCTGCATATGATAGACCTGATCGGCGAACTTCGGCCACTGACCGGTTCCCCTCAGTGACTCCCTGTTGACAAAAAAAGGCGGAAAGACCTCGGTATAGCCGTGATTTTCCGTGTGCATGTCGAGCATAAAGTTGATCAGTGCCCGCTCAAGGCGTGCGCCTTTGCCGATGTAGGCGGGAAATCCTGCACCGCTCACCTTTGCACCCCGCTCAAAATCAAGGATGCCGAGTGCTTTGCCGAGCTCAAGGTGATTTTTTACCGGAAAATCAAGATTGTGTTCGAACGTTACCGGTTTACCAAAAACCTGGTTGTCCGCAGCGCTTTTTCCTTCGGGAACCGACGAATCGAGTTTGTTGGGTAGTGCAAGAAGAGTACTCTCGATCTCTTCCTCGAGCTGGCCGAGCCGGTTGTCCATCAGGGCAATCTCTTCTGAAACGGATTTCATCCGCACGATCAGCTCTTCTGCAGAGCCCTGCCCGCTTTTTTTTATGTCGGCCACCTCTTTTGAAACCTTGTTGCGCAGGGCTTTCTGATCGTCCGACCGCTGAACCAGCTCCTTGCGCTCTTTGTCAAGATCAAGAAGCTCCTGGAGTCTGGGCACTTCAACAGCCAGCTGGCGCTGGTGCAGCATATTCATGACTTCCACCTGATTCAGGCGGATATAGTTGATATCAAGCATGATGGTGAAAAGAGTGGGTTATGCTGAAAGCAGTGATTTTACGATCTGCTGAACCTTGGTGCCGTCAGCCTTGCCTTTGAGCGCTTTCATCGATTCGCCCATTACCCGGCCGATATCTTTCATGGATGAGGCTCCGGTTTTTGCGACGATCTCTTTAATGATGCTTTCTATTTCATCATCCGAAACCGGTTCGGGCAGATACTCTTCGATTACCTTGAGTTCTGACTGCTCTGTTTCTGCAAGATCGGGGCGGTTTCCTGCGGTAAACTGCTCAATGGCATCCCTCCGTTTTTTTGCCAGACTTACCAGTACTTCAATCTCCTGCTCATCGGTCAGTACACCCTTTCCTCCAACGCGGATTGATACCTCTTTTTCCAGCAGGGCAGCGCGAATGGAACGGATGGCGTTGAGGCGGTCTTTTGCACCGCTTTTAAGGGACTCCTTCAGGTCCCGATCTATAGTCTCTTTCAGGCTCATGGTGGTTTTCAATGGGTTGTATTCAACAAGAAGAATCTGAAAATACAGGAAAAAATGGTGCTTTCCCACTCAATCATTGATGTCTCCGCCGACGGGACGGATTACCAGCTCTTCTACCGATGTCCTGCCGGGAAGAAAGTAGGCATTGAGCAGGGCTGACGAGATCTCATCAGGTCGCATCATGACAGATTGCATCTCCTCCGGCAGCTCGCCCCACATTGGAGTATAGACTGCACCCGGCATGACATTGGTAATTCTGACGTTACACTCCCTGGCGTAAAGACGCAGCGTCTCAATCAGCCCTTTTTGACCGAACTTCGACATGCAGTAGATCGCTGAGCTTTTGAATGCTGTTTCGGCTGCAATGGAGGTTATAAAGAAAATATGGCCCGACCTGTTTTTCTCCATCGCAGCAAAGACCTTTTGTGTCAGGAAAAAAGTTCCTTTGAGGTTCGTCGATATGGTGTAGTCAAAATCCTCTTCGTGAAGCTCACCGAGAGGCTTGAATCGTCCGACACCGGCATTATTGATCAGGCAGTCAATGGTTCCGTATCGCTTGATTGTTGTTTCAACGAGCCGGTCTGTTTGTGATTTGTCTGCAATATCTATGGTGAAGAGTTCAGCAACGGCTCCATTTGCCCGGCATTCAGTTGCAACAGATTCAAGATCTGAAGCTGTCCTTGATACAAGAACAAGAATTGGCTCAAAACCGCTCTTCTCTATTGCTGTACGTGAAAAGTCCAGTGCGATTGCTTTCCCAATCCCTTTTCCTGCTCCGGTTATCATGATGATTTTTTTCATATATGAATTGTTTTGGTGATTATATATCTGTCATGTAATTATAGTGTAATATTGATTATATATAGCGGTAACTGCGGGTTTGAAGCGGCTAAATAAGTTGCTGTATATATAAAAAACGGAATAAATATAGTTATATTAACTACTAGCTATATATCCTTATAACGCCTGGGATGGTAGCAAGGTAGTGCTTTTATTCATAAAGATTTTGAGCTTTGCCAATCATCTGGTTTTTGAAGACTTTAACAGCGGATTATGATGGTTGTAGAGTGCAACTTCGGGATTTTCTTGCCTTCAAAAATGGTTTATAAAAGAAGGGTAGTCTTTTCTTCTGTGGCAAGATGGATAGAGCAATATCATAGCCTGTTATTTAGGGAATATCCGATTCGCGATTTTGCAAAGGATCGCATTGACGCATACTTAGACAATACCTTTTAATAATTGATACATCCCGGCTACCCGGGAGTGTCGACTTGACTAAAAACAAACGCCGTGCCGAATACTACTGATCTACCAAATGCGATAATTACCGGGACGAGTACAGCCAGCCTGACTGAGACGAATGCGGTACTGAAAGCAACTGGTGATTTGAATGTCTATGATATAGATAGTTCAGAGACTTTTGTTACCCAGTATAATGTGCCGGGTGATCATGCTTATGGTACATTTACCATCCGCAGGAACGGTGGTTGGACCTATACTTTGACTATTTGAATGCGGGTGATACACTTGTAGAAAGTTTTACGGTATCCACGGTAGACGGCACAACGGAGATCGTAACGGTTACGATAACGGGTACAAATGATGCCTTGACCACGAGTCAGATTATTACGCAACTTACCACGTCATGGGGTAGCGGACTTACCGGTTATACCTTTACCTGGCCGGCTGATTTATCTTCAATTTCCTACGCAATCAATGAGGGGACACCGACCAATGTGGCCGGTTTTACCCCTTCTGAAGGAGGTTCCAGTCTGGTTCAGATGTCAGCGCTCCAGGTTGCAACCGCCCGGCTCTCTTTTCAACTGCTTGATGATATCATGGCCAAATCATCAGGAGCTGACCATCGGCTGGTTCAAATCGCAGACCCATCAGCCAATATTACACTGAACTATTCGAGTAACACCGGGGGGGGGACCTATGCCATAAGTTTTGGAACCGTGGATACGGTCACCCGAAGCTTTTCCATAACAGCAGAACAGATCTGGTTAAACTCTGCCTGGAGCTCCAATAGTGATATCGGTATGAGTCTGGGCAGTTATGGCTTGTTTACCATGATCCATGAGATCGGACATGCTCTTGGTCTCTCCCACCCTGGCGTTTACGATGCAGGAAATGGCGGTACTATTACCTATCAGAATAACGCGGTGTTCGCGGAGGATAATCGTAAATATACGGTTATGTCCTATTTCGGGGGATATCTGCCAGGGTATGGCTGGTATCCGGATGGTACCTATTCCTCGTTTATATTTCCCCAGACCCCGATGCTCTATGATATTGCTGCCATTCAGGCTCTTCATGGTGCTGATACGGTAACCCGGGCCGGGGATACCATATATGGATTCAACTGCAATCTCGCTTCAACTGATGCCGAACGGCCGATTTATGACTTCACCTCCAATGCGACGCCAATTTTTACCATCTGGGATGCAGGCGGCATGGATACCATTGATTGCTCAGGCTATACAACACAACAGATTATCAATCTTAATCCCGGCACCTACTCCTCTTTAGGCGGTATGACTGAGAATGTTGCCATTGCTTTTGACTGCACGATTGAAAGAGCGGTTGGTGGTTCCGGTAATGATGTGCTTATCGGCAGCGCAGCACTGAATTATCTGAATGGCGGAAATGCCGGGGATTTCTATATCGTCAATAGGGCAGGAGATCATTTAGCCGCCGAATTTGCAGATACCGGAACCACAGGTTCTGATGAAGTCCGCTTTGCCTCAACAATTGAACATGATACCCTGACGCTCTTTGCCGGGGATACAGGCATAGAGCGTGTTGTGATCGGTACGGGAATCGGGATTAGCGGAGTGACTACCGGTACTACCGCTCTGGATGTGGATGTATCAGCAGTTTTGAATCCGATTGTTATTACCGGAAATGCCGGAGCCAATAAATTGACCGGTACAAACTATAACGATGTTCTTTATGGAGGAAAAGGGACAGATCTGCTCAACGGCGGAAATGGCTCGGATATCTATCACATCTTCTCTTCTGACGAACATACTTCTGCCGAATTTTCCGATACGGGAACAACAGGCAATGATAATGTGTTGTTTAGCTCAACAACAGCAAATGATACCCTGACTCTCTATGCCGGTGACACGGGGATTGAACGCGTGACAGCTAACGGTACATCGGCACTGAATATTGATGCATCCGGAGTGTTGAACGGCCTTCTCATTACCGGAAATGCGGCAAACAATATGTTGACCGGGACCTTCTACAGCGATTCCTATACTGGTGGATCAGGTGCAGATACCTTTATTTTTAATTATCAGCTACAACCGGTAATCAATAAAGATACCATTTTGGATTTCCAGTCGGGTTCAGATGTTCTTGCATTCAGCAAAGGGAGTTTTTCCGCGATAACCAGCTCTGCGGGTGGTTTGCTCAGCTCTGCAGAATTCTGGTCAGAAGCCGGAGCAACGGCTGGTCATGACAGTGACGACAGAATCATTTACGATTCGACCACAGGCAACCTGTATTATGATGATGATGGTAATGGAAGCGCAAGCGCACGACTTGTTGCGCTTATCGGCACAACAGCGCATCCACCAATGCTCTATACGGATATTTCGATAATCTCCTGAGCCAGGTCTGGTTTTCTGGGCCTTGTTTATATGTTTTATGTGAAATATTTTTGTTATATAAGTATATTGATGTAATATTGTGGTGATTGCTGTGGGTTTGTGAGGGTTTGGTGTGGGATGTGTGTATATTCTCTTTGTAAAGCAAAGTGTATGGTGGACGAAAAAACGGAATGGATTTTTCCTCATAATGATAAAGCACACTATTTATCATGGCAATCAGTAAGGTGAAATGGTTTGACGGCAAAAAGGGCTATGGCTTTATTTTGAATCCGGATGGCGGTGAGGATATTTTCGTTCATTTTTCAGCCATTCTTTCAGAACAGAGTTTCAAGGTGCTGAACCAGGATGCCGAAGTGGATTTCGAGCTTGATACAACCCGGAAAGGATTACAGGCAAAGAATGTTCGCGATATTTCCGGTATCAGTCAGTCAGAGGAACAGCATCCGCAGATTCAGTCATATGGCTAACGTGCTCCTGTTTTATACAAGCAGGGAGTTCTCCCGGAAGCTGAACCAGCCTGTATTGCCAATGATGATGTGATCAAGGAGATCGATCTGGATAAGTGCGCTTGCCTCTTTGAGAAGAGAGGTGACCTGCCGGTCTGCATTGCTTGGTTCAACATCTCCTGACGGGTGGTTATGTACTACAATGATTGCATGGGCACTCTCCCTTATTGCTGCTTTAAACACCTCTCTGGGGTGAATGAGTGATGCATTCAATGTCCCGATTGAGACAAGCTCGCTTTTGATGATCTGGTTTTTGGTGTTCAGGTGTAGCACAAAGAGGTGCTCTTTTTTCTCGTCCGGAATCCTTCCTGCCATATACTCAAAGACATCCCGTGCGGCCTGAATTTTTTTGTTCTGGTTGCGGCTGTAATGCAGCCGTTTGTTCAACTCAAAGATTGCTACAATCTGCATCGCCTTTGCCTCTCCGATTCCCCTTGTTTTCTGCAGCTCACTGATGGTTAAATCGCTCAGTTTTTCAAGCCCGACCCGCGCAATCAGCTCATTACAGGTGTCGACAATGTTATGATTTTTTGTGCCTGATCGCAGGATTATCGCCAGAAGCTCAGCGGGACTGAGTGAGGCCGGCCCGGTAGTAAGAAAGCGCTCTCTTGGCCTGTTCTCCGGGTCCAGATCGTGGATTCGCATAGTTCAGGTATTATGACTGGCTTGTGGTAAATAGATGGTTTACATGTAATATAAGCGTAATGATCTGCAACGCAAAAAGGAGACCCCATTTATCATCACATGCCAAAGCACGCACATCCGGGTTTCCGTAGAAAGATCAGAATCCTGGATGTGTGCTATTGTCAGGTTGCTTCTATGTGAGAACTGTTTTTTAAGCCTCGGGGAGAGCAGCTTTGACGGTGAAGAGGTGGTAGTTCATGCTGTCCTGAAGAGCCAGAAGGCTTGCTTCAATAATGTTGGTGGAAACACCGACCGTGCCCCAGGTGTTGCGGCCATTGCTGCTTTCGATCAGCACCCTCACCTTGGCGCTGGTGCCCCGCTTCTCTTCAAGCACACGGACCTTGTAGTCGATCAGCCTGATGGCCTTTATTTCAGGATAAAAATGAATAAGTGCCTTGCGCAGCGCCTTGTCGAGAGCGTTGACCGGACCGTCACCATCAGCGGCAATATGTTCTATCTCACCGCCCACCATCACCTTGAGAACGGCCTGATCGACATTTTTGGCACCCTTGCCGGATTCAATATGCACTTTGGTTTCAACTACCTCAAAGAACGGCTGGAAGCTGCCAAGCTCTTTCTGAAGGATCAGTTCAAACGAGGCTTCAGCGCCGTCAAACTGGTACCCTTTGTGTTCGAGTTCCTTGACATGGTTGACAATGTTCTTGATAACATCGCTTTTTTCGGGAATAGCTATGCCGAGCTCCTGGGCCTTGTAGCGGATGTTGCTCTGACCGGCAAGCTCCGAAACCAGAACCCTTTGGCGGTTACCGACCAGTGCAGGGTCGATATGCTCGTAGAGCGAACTCTCCTTCATGACCGCACTGACGTGGATGCCTCCCTTATGGGCAAATGCGGACTTTCCTACAAAGGGGGCCCTTGTGTTGGAAGGCATATTGAGAATCTCGTAGACAAACTTGGAGAGCTGAGTGAGCTTGCCGAGATTGTTTACTGAAGTGGAGGTGCCCTCAAGTTTCAGCATGATGTTCGGAATGATGCTGATGAGGTTGGCATTGCCGCATCGCTCACCGATACCGTTAATGGTGCCCTGCACATGGGTTGCACCCGCCTGGAGAGCCGCGATGGTATTTGCTACGGCAAGATCTCCGTCATTGTGGCTGTGGATCCCGACAGGGATGCCGGTAACCTGGAGAACATGGCGAACCATCTCGGTTACTTCATGCGGAAGTGAGCCTCCGTTGGTGTCGCAAAGGATGATTCTTGATGCACCGCCCTGAACTGCCGAGAGCAGCATTTTCAGCGCAAACGGCGGGTTATTTTTGTAACCGTCAAAAAAGTGTTCAGCATCAAAAAAAATCTCCCGACCTTCACTCTTGAGGAAAGAGACCGAGCGATAGATCAACTCGGCATTCTCCTCGTCTGAAATACCGAGACTTTTTTCGGAGTGGGCCTGCCAGGTTTTGCCGAATATGGTGATGACCGGAGTTTCTGACTGGAGGAGCCCCAGGAGATTGGGGTCGGTTTCAACACTTTTTGCAAAACGGGCGGTCGAACCGAACGAGCAGAGCTTTGCCTGTTTGAACTCCAGCTTGCGGGCTTTGATGAAAAACTCCTCATCCTTGGGATTACTGCTTGGCCATCCGCCCTCTATGTAATCCATGCCGAACTCATCAAGCCTCTCGGCAATAAGCAGCTTGTCCTGAACCGAAAGATTGATATGCTCACCCTGCGTTCCGTCGCGCAGGGTGGTGTCGTAAAGTTCTATTTTTCTTGATTGAACACTCATAAATCAGCTTTGCGCCATTAAATTTTCCTGTCGGGCATAAGCGAAAATTCCGCCGGCCTCAATGATGCTGAATACATCACCCAGAGCACTGAGTTTGTAGGTGACCTGGCGGTTCAGGTTTTCGATGGTGTTGGCTTTTACATCGATTTTCAGCTCATCACCGGTTTTGATAAGCTGGTTGAGCTGCTCAGCCGTCTCATAGGGGATAACAAAGCCCCCGTCTACACAGTTGCGATAAAAAATCCGCGCGTACGATTCCGCGATAATGGCTTTTGCACCGGCAACCTTCAGGGCGAACGGAGCGTGCTCCCTTGATGAGCCACAGCCGAAATTCGGGCCTGCAATGATGATGGTGTAGTCGGAGCTGAACTCTCCTTCACGGATGAAGGGGATATTCCCTTCCGGCAGTCCACCCTGTTCGGGAGGAACGCCTGAAAGGGCATATTTGCCGTAGAGCTTTACCTCTTCCGGATCGGAGAGGCTGTAGACAAGATGTTCGGCCGGAATAATCTGGTCGGTATCAATATTTTTGCCTAAAATATAGGCTTTGCCCTGAATGATGGTCTCCATAGTGGTAGTTGTTTCCTTACAAGTTCATAGTTGCCTGTTCCGCCGTTCAGAGAAAATCTCTAGGATCGGTGAGTTTGCCCGTAACTGCTGATGCTGCCGCTGTGAGCGGGGATGCCAGGTAGACTTCTGCATGTTTGCTGCCCATGCGTCCGGGGAAGTTGCGGTTGGTGGTTGAGACCACAAGGTCGTTATCTACCGACCGTCCGACCGTATCGGAAGGTCCGCCAAGGCACGCGGCGCATGAAGGCAGGGCGATGCTGCATCCTGCATCCTCAAAAATCTGCTTCAGGGTCACTCCCTCAAAGCGTTCGGTTTCAAGCGCTCTGGCAACAAGAACCGTAGCAGGTACAATGTTGGTGGTTACCGAAACCTTTTTTCCCTTCAGGATCTTTGCCGCCATCACAAAGTCGGTCAGTTTTCCACCTGTACACGATCCGATATAGGACTTGGTTATTTTCGTGCCCTGGACGCTTCTGACGGTGGCGCGGTTATCAGGGCTGTGCGGCTGTGCCACAACCGGCTCCAGTTCGCGGACATTGTAGTGATACTTGCTGTGATATTTTGCATCCGGATCGCTCCGGAAGATTTCGTATGGCTTCTGGCTTCTTGCCCTGACATAGCTTTCGGCGACACTGTCGGCAGCGATAATGCCGTTCATCCCTCCGGCTTCAATTGCCATATTGGTGAGGGTCATTCTCTCCTCCATAGGCAGTGAAAAAATTGCCTCTCCATCGAACTCCATTGCCTTGTAGGTAGCTCCATCGGTAGTGATATCGCCGAGAATCTGGAGAATCAAATCCTTTGCCGTGAGATATTCGGGCATAACGCCATCGAAGGTGAATTTGATGGATTCAGGGACTTTTTCCCAGAGCTTGCCGGTGCCGAGAATGAATGCGGCATCAGTGTTGCCGATACCGGTACCGAACATGCCGAATGCTCCTGACGTACAGGTGTGCGAATCGGTTCCGAAGAGCACGGTGCCGGGAATATTGAATCCCTCTTCGGCCAGGGCAACATGGCAGACGCCCTTGTAGCGATCGGAGCCGACATCATAGTAGTGGGGAAGATGCTGTTCGGCGGCAAACTGGCGCAACAAGTCGATGTTGCGGTGTGCATGCTCGTTGGCTGTGAAAATATAGTGGTCGGGCAGCACGACAACTTTTTGCGGATCCCACACTTTGGCGTCCGGTCCGAACTCCTGCTTGAAAATATCAAAAGTCGGAGGGCCGCAGACATCATGGGTAAGCAGGATGTCGACATTCAGCCATACGCTCTCTCCCGCATCGACAAATTTACGGTTGGCTGCCCTCGAAAGGATCTTCTGGGTTATGGTTTGTTGCATGGTTTCTTAAACCCCGTTATCTATGGTTTCTGTAGAGTTGTTTTCAAAATGATGCTGGCGCAGGCCGAGAGCCTGGAGATAGGCTTTGGCACTTGCCTCAATAATATCGGTCGAAACCCCTCTCCCGTTAAAGGATACATTGCGGTCCCTGATGCGTACCAGTGCCTCTCCGAGAGCCTGGCGGCCGGCAGTGGTTGAACGGACCGAGTAGGAGGTGACCATCGATTCAATGCCCAGTGCACGCTCAATGGCCCTGAAACAGGCATCGACAGGGCCGTCACCGGTAGCTGACTCTTCAAACACCTGTTCATTGTGTTTTATTCGCACGGTTGCCGTCGGAATCGAAGCGGTACCGCTGTTGATATGCAAATAGTCCAGTTCAAAAGCGCTTCCGGGTCTGGTCAGTTCGTCACCCATCAGCACCCTGAGATCGTCATCGTAGACCTCTTTCTTTTTGTCGGCTATATCGACAAACCGCCGGTATACCGCTTCAAGTTCAGCATCCTGCAGTTTGTAACCGAGAGCAAGAAGACGTGACTGCAATCCGTGCTTTCCGGAGTGACGGCCCAGCACAATACTTGTACGGGGTACGCCAACTGATTCGGGCGTCATCACCTCATAGGTCTCACGGTTTTTAAGCATGCCGTCCTGATGAATGCCCGACTCGTGAGAGAATGCGTTGTCGCCGACAATTGCCTTGTTTGGCTGGATAATGATGCCGGTAAAGGTCGAGACCATGCGGCTGGTGTTGTAAAGCTCTTCGGTGACGACACCGGTACAGAAGTTATGCAGGTCACTGCGCACTTTCAGCGCCATGACAATCTCCTCAAGCGATGCATTTCCCGCCCGTTCGCCGATACCGTTCATGGAACACTCCACCTGACGGGCACCGTGCTGGAGGGCGCTGAGGGTGTTGGCAACGGCAAGACCGAGGTCGTTATGGCAGTGGACGCTGATGACGGCATGTCCGATGTTGGGTACACTGTTCCGGAGACGCTCGATTTTCTCTCCGAACTCCGAGGGCCAGGTGTAGCCGGTCGTATCGGGAATGTTGACGGTTGTGGCACCGGCCGTTATAACCGCTTCAATAATCTCTGCCAGGTAACCTGGATCGGTGCGTCCCGCATCTTCAGCGGAAAATTCAATATCGCCGGTAAAGGTTTTGGCAAAGGCTACGGCATCAGCCGCCATTCTGAGAATGGTTTTGCGCTTCTCCTGCAGGGTAAGACCGTAGCGTTCGCTGCCGAATTTCCCTGAAATATGGATATCGGAGGTGCCGATAAAGGTATGGATTCGGGGCTTTCGCGCCTGCTGCAGGGCCTTCCATGCAGCAGTTATGTCGCCCTCAACAGCTCTTGCAAGGGCCGCTACTACCGCTTTCGATTCTGCCCCGACACGCTGTACGGCTTCAAGCTGCAGGGGAGAGGAGGCGGGAAAACCGGCCTCTATGACGTCAACGCCAAGCTTTTCAAGCTGCCGGGCAATCTCCACCTTCTCCTGCACATTCAGCGATGCGCCGGGTGATTGCTCCCCGTCGCGCAGTGTTGTGTCAAATACCAGAATCTTCTCTTTCACCGAATTCTCTCCGCCTACAGGTTGTTCAGGCGCCAAGATGGCGGACAATTGCCTCTGTCATCGCTGTTGTCGAAACTGTTTTCTCTCCCGGAGCGGCAATATCAGCCGTCCGCAGTCCCGATGCAAGTGTTGCCTCAATAGCCGCTTCAATCTCGCGGGCAATTGCCGGTTTGTTCAGCGAATGTTCAAACATCATCGCAACGGAAGCAATGGTGGCAATCGGGTTGGCAATATTACGGCCGGCAATATCGGGTGCGCTGCCGTGAATAGGCTCGTAGAGGGCATAGGTTGTGCCGATACTTGCCGAAGGGAGCATGCCGAGACTTCCGGTAATCATGCCCGCGATGTCACTCAGAATATCTCCAAAGAGATTGCCGGTAACAATAACATCAAACTGTTTCGGGTTACGAACAATCTGCATGGCTGCGTTATCGACATACATATCGCTCAGCTCCACATCAGCGTACTCCCTGTGGATTTCATGCACGACATCTCTCCAGAACTGGGAGACTTCAAGCACATTGGCCTTGTCGATGGAGATCACTTTCCCCTTGCGTTTCCTGGCGGCTTCAAAAGAGAGTCGGGCAATACGTTCCACCTCATAGCGCTCATAGACCATGGTGTTCCAGCCCCGGTTCTCATCGAATCCGCGAGGCTGACCGAAATAGATACCGCCGGTAAGCTCTCTGAAGACAAGAAAATCTGTGCCCTGAACCACTTCAGCCTTGAGCGATGATGCGTCAATAAGTGCATCGTAGACTTTTGCCGGTCTGAGATTGGCAAAGAGCTCGAGCTCCTTGCGGATTTTAAGCAGTGCAGCTTCCGGTTTGTGCTCGTGCGGCAGCTTCTCCCATTTCGGGCCGCCGACAGCGCCGAGCAGCACGGCATCACATTTTTTACAAGCCTCAAGCGTGGCACTCGTGAGCATCTCGCCATGCAGGTCATAGGAGGCTCCGCCGAACGGATGCTCCTCTATCACTACGTCAAAGCCATGTTTTTTCGAGAGCTGCTTCAATACAGCGACAGCTCCGGCAACTACCTCCGGGCCTATACCATCACCCGGTATGGATACGATCTTGTGCATGCTTCAGTCGGATTCTGTTATTTTTTAATCAGCCAGCTCATCATTTCGCGCAGTTTGGCGCCGACCTTCTCGATCGAATGGCCGCTGTTTTCCGCTCTGAGCTTGTTGAGATTTTTGTAGCCGCCGTTGCACTCGTCAATAAACTCCCTGGCGAAACGGCCATCCTGTACCTCCTCAAGAATCTTTTTCATCTCGGCCTTGACCGCAGGGGTGATAAGGCGGGGTCCGCGGGTCATGCCGCCGTACTCGGCTGTATCGCTTACGGAGTAGTTCATTCTCGACAGGCCACCTTCATAATAGAGATCCACAATCAGTTTCAGCTCGTGCATGCACTCAAAGTAGGCAAGCTCTTCAGGGTATCCGGCTTCAACAAGGGTTTCAAATCCGGCCTTGATCAGTTCGGCTGAACCGCCGCAGAGTACTGCCTGCTCACCGAAAAGATCGGTCTCGGTTTCATTCTTGATGGAGGTTTCAATGACGCCTGCTTTCGTGCCGCCAAGAGCTTTTGCCCATGCAAGTGCCTGCTGTTTGGCCTCACCGGTATAGTCCTGATGAACCGCAATAAGACAGGGAACACCGTTACCCTGGGTAAAGGTCCGACGAACAAGATGGCCCGGGCTTTTCGGCGCAATCATGATGACGTTGATGGTCTCTGCCGGAACAATCTGTTTGTAGTGAATATTGAATCCATGAGCAAAAGCAAGGGTGTTGCCCGCTACAAGGTTTGGCAGAATCTCACTCTCATAGATCGCCTTCTGGGTCTGGTCGGGAAGCAGTACCATGACAATGTCAGCCCACTTGACCGCTTCAGCCACGGTATTGACCTGCAGGCCGGCTTCGCGTGCTTTGGCCGCCGAAGAGCTGTCGCTGCGAAGACCGACGCAGACGTTCAGTCCGCTCTCCTTGAGGTTCAGGGCATGAGCATGGCCCTGGCTGCCGTAACCGAGAATTGCAATATTTTTTCCCTGCAGATAACCGAGATCGGCATCCTGGTCATAATAAACGTTCATCTCTGAAATAGTTTTGATTGATAATTACAGTAAAAATGGTTTCACTCTCCCCGCTGGATCGCAACAGCCCCGGAACGGGCAAGTTCCCTGATGCCGTACGGCCTGAAGATATCAATAGTTGTGTTGATCTTGTCGGGAGTGCCGATGACCTCAATAGTAATTGATTTTTGTTTTATATCCACGACTTTTCCCTTAAAAACATTGATCAGCTCAAAAATCTCATGCTGCACGCTTTTGCCGAGTTTCAGGGTCATCAGAAGCAGCTCCCGTTCAACATGAGGCTGTTTTGTCAGATCGGTAACCTTGATCGTATCAATCAGCCGGTTGAGCTGTTTGACTACCTGGCTGATGATCTGGTCGTCACCCCGTGTTACAATGGTCATGCGTGAGATTTCGCTGTCCTCGGTCTCTCCGATGGATATACTTTCGAGGTTGAAGCCGCGTGCGCTGAACATGGCGGCAACCCTGTTGAGGGTGCCGAACTTGTTTTCAACCAGTACAGAAATAAGATGTTTCATAGTCCGATTCAAACCATTGTTTTTGGATTTAACCTTGCCAGGAGCATATCTGAAATGGAGCCTCCTGCAGGGACCATAGGGAAGACCATATCTTTTTTGACAACCCTGAACTCAACAAGCACCGGCCCGTCATTCCATGCAAGGGCTTCACTGACTGCGGCCCTGGCGGCAGCAGGGGTTTCAGCAAGGAGTGCTTTGCAACCGAATGCCTCGGCAACCTTGACAAAGTCGGGGTTGCTGTCACCCAGATCGGTAAAAGAGTATTTCTCCTTATGGAACAGCTCCTGCCACTGGCGTACCATTCCGAGATAGCTGTTGTTGATAAGGAAGATCTTGACCGGAAGTTTATGGTGAACAGCGGTCACAAGCTCCTGCACATTCATCATGAATCCTCCGTCTCCGCAGAAGAGCACAACGGGCCGGTCCTTGATGCCGAAAGCTGCACCGATGGCCGCCGGCAGGCCGTAACCCATCGTGCCGAGTCCTCCGCTGGTGATGATGGATCGCGGATTGATGAATTTGAAATACTGCGATGTCCACATCTGATGCTGGCCGACATCGGTAACAACAACCGCATTGCCGGCGGTCTGTTTTGAGACCTCTTCAATAACAAACTCGGTTCTGAGTGTCTGCTCATCGTAACTGTAGCTTAACGGGCAGCTCTCCCTCCATGAGTTGATCTGCTCAAGCCAGGGTTCGCGGTTCGCCGACTTCTCCGGCATAACCTCACGCAGTGAAGCGAGAAAGTGTCTGGCATCGCCGACAATCGGCAGATCAACCTTGACATTTTTATCGACATTGGTAGGATCAATGTCATTATGAATCTTGTAAGCCTGGGGCGCGAACGTCTCGATTTTTCCGGTTACCCGGTCATCAAAGCGGGCGCCGACGGCAATCAGAAGATCGCAGTTGTTGACAGCCTGATTGGCCCAGTAGGTACCGTGCATACCGAGCATCCCCATGCTGAGCGGATGGTTTGCAGGGAATGCGCCCAGTCCCTGAAGGGTCATGGTGACCGGTATGTTCTGTTCTATAGCAAAAGCCCGAAGCTCTTCCGATGCCTCTGCGCTGATCACTCCGCCACCGATATAGAGAAGCGGACGTTTTGCCTGCGCGATTTTCTGGGCAGCTTTCTCGACCTGGTTCAAATGACAAATGAGCGTTGGCTTGAAGCCCCGGATATCAACGGTTTCAGGCCAGTGGAACGGGCATGAGGCATTCAGCACATCTTTCGGCATATCGATAAGAACCGGACCCGGTCTGCCGGTAGTAGCAAGGAAAAACGCCTTGCGGATGGTCAGGGCAAGCTCCCTGACATCCTTTACAAGGAAGTTGTGTTTCGTTATCGAACGGGTAATGCCGACAATATCGGCCTCCTGAAAGGCATCGTTGCCGATCAGTGAGCTTGGGACCTGCCCGGTAAAGACCACCATCGGAGATGAGTCCATATAGGCATTGGCAATACCGGTAACGGTGTTTGTTGCGCCGGGTCCGGAGGTGACAAGTACAACACCCGGTTTGCCGGTGGCACGGGCATAACCCTCAGCCATGTGGGTAGCACCCTGTTCATGGCGTACAAGGATGTGCTCTATATCTTTAACGTCATGGAGCGTTTCATAGACTTTCAGCAGCGATCCGCCTGGATAGCCGAAAATATATTCAACGTGTTCGCGCCGCAGACATTCAAAAAATATCTCTGAACCATTAAGTGTTTGGTCTGAAGAGTGCATAGCTCGATTATTTTGATTCACAAGGTTCACAGGATCCCGGGTTTTTCAGTATGGCGCCGGTATTGGCTGATGTGACCATCTGGGAGTAGCGCGCCAGATACCCTTTTTTTATTTTCGGTTCAAACGGCTTCAGTTTTGCCAGCCGTTCTTTGATAACGTCATCGGTCAGCTCCATCGAGATGGTTCTTTCCGCAATATCTATGGTGATCAGGTCACCGTTTTCCAGCGCGGCAATAGGCCCTTTTTCTGCTGCTTCAGGCGATACGTGACCGATGCAGGCTCCCCGTGATCCACCGGAGAATCGCCCATCGGTTATGAGTGCCACCGACTCTCCGAGTCCGCGTCCCATGATGGCGCTGGTGGGGGAGAGCATCTCCGGCATTCCAGGGCCTCCTTTCGGTCCCTCATAGCGGATAACAACGACATCGCCCGGTTTGATATCGTCTCCCATAATACCTTTGATCGCATCATCCTGGGAGTCATAGACCTTTGCCGGACCGGTATGTTTCAGCATGGACGGGCTCACCGCTCCGGTTTTCACTACAGCACCCTGCGGGGCAAGATTTCCGTATAGTACTGCCAGGCCGCCGGTTGCGGAGTAGGGATCCTGAACACTTCTTATGACGGTTCTCTCCTTTACTTCCGAATGAGCAATATTCTCTCCAAGAGTTTTTCCTGTTACCGTCAACGCCGAGAGGTCAAGAAGCCCATCAATCCGGCTGAGCTCATGCAGGATTGCCGATACACCACCAGCCCGGTCTACATCCTCGATATGGACCTCCATGGTAGCAGGGCTGACTTTGCAGATATAGGGTGTTTTTGCCGAAAGAGTGTTCAGCTCCGAAAAGTCAAAATCAAGCTCTGCTTCATTGGCAATGGCCAGGGTGTGCAGAATGGTGTTGGTGCTCCCTCCCATTGCAAAATCAAGGGCAAATGCGTTTAAAAGCGCACGTCTTGTAAGAATATCCCTCGGTCTGATATTGCGGTTTACCAGATCAATGATGCGGCGTGAGGCCTCTTTAACCAGCTCATTTCGCCGTGGATCAACGGCCAGAATCGTTCCGTTTCCCGGCAGGGCAAAACCGAGAGCCTCACTCAGGCAGTTCATTGAGTTTGCCGTGAACATTCCGGAGCAGGATCCGCATCCGGGGCACGCGCTATCCTCTATGGTCTCCAGTTCACCTTCACTGATTTTACCGCTGCTGAACTGGCCGACAGCTTCAAAAACCGAAATCAGGTCAACCGTTTTACCGGCAGGAGTATGGCCTGCTTTCATGGGCCCGCCGGAAACAAAAATAACGGGAATGTTGATGCGCAGAGCGGCCATCATCATGCCGGGGGTGATCTTGTCGCAGTTCGGAATGCAGACAAGCCCGTCGAGACGATGGGCTTCGGCAACAGTCTCTACACTGTCGGCAATGAGTTCACGGCTTGCAAGCGAGTAGCGCATACCGATATGGCCCATGGCGATACCGTCACATACACCGATGGTATTGAACTCAAAAGGGACTCCGCCGGCTTTTCGCACCTCTTCCTTTGCTATTCTGCCCAGCTCCTGCAGGTGTGCATGACCGGGTATCAGTTCATTAAAGGAGTTACAGATCCCTATAAATGGCTTTTTAAAGTCACTGTTGGATGTTATTGAGCCTGTGGCTTTCAGCAGGCTGCGGTGCGGTGCTTTTTCAAATCCGCTCTTTATCGTATCAGATCTCATGGCAGGGAAAGATTGGTTTTTTTGCCAATTATAAAAAAATCTCCTGGACTGCCGTTCCCGAAGCCACTGAAAGTAAAAGGTCTGAAAAGAGAGTGATGGACTTGGGACCGGTTGCTGGTTTAGAGCACAACAGTGCTCACCTGCGGAATCACCACAGTGGACACTATTTCGATCCTGGAATGGAAGGAGTTCAGCAAAATCGCGACCATACTACCGCCAGCAGCATTATTTCCGGAGGCCGGTTTTTCGTATCCGTTGCTTGTGCGGAATAGATGTCGATTACATGCGGACATTGATGGGTACAGGTTTCTTCGAAAGAAAACGAAAACTGGAGTTAATTTACGTTTAATGTTCTACTAATACAAACAATAAAAATATTAAACGAGAGTGAATATTTGCTGTTTAATCTGTAGAGTTAAAATGATATTTTTTAAGCAGTCGCATTCTTTTTTCAGTGCTGATATTTGCGCAATAAACAACAAACAACAGAATCATGCTGAACCTTCAGTCTCCGTTGTCTCAGGACATCCCGGTCTTTTTTCTGACTCTTTGTCTTGTGCTCCTTTTTGTTCTTCTTGCGGAACTGCTTACAAGAAAATTTGGAATCTCTCCTCTGGTGGTCAGAAAAGTCATTCACCTCTCTATGGGTGTTGTGCTGTTTTTTATACCAACCTATTTTCAATCAAACTTTTATCCCGTGCTTGCAGCTCTTTTGCTGCTGTTGCTTAATGCACTGAACATGCGATTTAGCTGGTTCCGGGCCTTGCTTGCCGAGAGCGGTGATCTTCAGCCGACCGCGACCGTTACAAGCTATGGTTCGCTTCTTTTTCCTCTGGTCTTTCTCTTTCTTGCTCTTTTTCTCTGGGAATCGCATAAATGGATACTCCAGATCTCCGTGCTGGTCATGGGGGTTGGTGACTCGCTTGCGGCTCTTGTAGGGAGTTCCGTCGGCAAAAAACATATCGAGCATCTGACCAAAAACCCTAAAACAGTCGAGGGATCGCTCACGATGTTTTTCAGCAGCCTGCTCTTGCTCGGTACAACCATGATGCTTTTCCGTCATGAATTCAGCGGAGGCCTTGCGGGCACATCAACCATCTCTCTTTTTGCTCTTGTGCTGCTTCTCGCGCTTGTTGCCACGGCGGTTGAAGCGCTGCTCTCCTATGGTCTGGATAACTTTTTTATACCGGTTTCCATTGCCTATATCCTCTATGTGCTTGAGATGAATCATACTATTCTTCTTGAGAATTTTCTCCTCGGAGGATTTTTTGCTTTTCTCCTTGCGTTATTCTCGATCAAGGTTAAATTCCTCAATAACAGCGGAGCGACAGCCACATTTCTTCTGGGAACAACGATATTCGGCATAGGCGGGATGGCCTGGACTGTTCCTCTCCTGACCTTTTATCTTCTCTCATCGGTATTGTCCAAACTTGGCAAGAAACGGAAGGCGAAATTTGATCTGGTCTTTGAAAAAGGTTCACAGCGTGATGCCGGACAGGTGTACGCCAACGGGGGAATTGCCTGGATGATGATGGTGGTGTTTTCCCTGACCAACGATCCGGCAATCTTTTTTGCCTATCTTGGTACGCTTGCGGCCGTACAGGCCGATACCTGGGCAACAGAGATAGGAACCATGTGGCCAAACCCGAAGGCGAGACTGATCACTACCTTCAGGGAGGTTCCTGTAGGTACTTCCGGTGGTGTTTCTGTTCCCGGTACATCAGGGGCATTTCTCGGTTCCCTTTTTATCTGTGCAAGTGCAATGATCGTTGACGTGCAGTGGCTGGCCGATTTTGGCGTTCTCCAGTCCTTTCTTCTCATCGGCTTTTCCGGACTTCTGGCAAGTCTTGTTGACAGCTTTTTCGGAGCAACAGTGCAGGCCCAGTATTTTGATCCGATCCGGGAAAAGGTTACAGAACGGACCCACAGCCTCGCTCCTGACGGGTTGATGGTTGAAAACAGGCTGCTCAAGGGTGTTCCGTTTGTCAATAATGATCTGGTCAACACACTCTGTGCGCTTTCCGGTTCAGCGCTGGCATACATGGTGATTGAGAATATGAATTTGTTTTAATGAACCTTTAATTAGTTACCCTTCTGATGCTTGATTCTAAACTCGGGATTTTCGGACTGGTTTCGGATGCCGGACCTGTCGTCTTGTTTGTTCTTTTTGTACTCCTCTCTTTCTCTGTGGTATCCTGGGCAATCATTGCCTACAAGTTCGGATATGTCCGTAAATCACTCGGCGAGTCGAAAGTGTTCCTTGACTTTTTTTTCGATGTCTATAATGTCGACAAGGCTTTCACCGAGAGTGAACAGTACCGGCATGGCTCCCTGCCCAGGGTGTTTCGTGCAGGCTATATCGAGTATCGGGCACTTGGAGACAAAAGCGATATCCGCCAGGCGCGTGCCCGGATTGCCAGAGCAATCAAACGTGAGGCAAATCTTGAGGGCAAAAGACTTTCGTCACTCATCTCTTTTCTTGCAACTGTCGGTAATACCGCACCCTTCATCGGGCTTTTCGGCACCGTTTGGGGTATTATGACCTCTTTTCAGAATATAGGCCAGTCTCAGTCAGCCTCTCTTGCTATTGTCGCTCCGGGTATTTCTGAAGCCCTGATTGCAACTGCCGCCGGTCTTGCTGCGGCAATTCCGGCAGTTATCGGCTATAACTATTTTTCGCAGCAGATCGGTAGTATCGAACATGACCTCGAGGAGTTTTCTCCGGAATTTGCTGCGGCATTCTTTATTGAACCCTCTTCTCAGCAGGGGATATGATGACTTCCGGAAAAGGTCGTTTGATGAGCGACATCAATGTGACGCCATTTGTTGATGTCATGCTTGTGCTTCTTATCATTTTTATGGTAACCGCACCCATGATGACGCATGGTGTCAAAGTCGAGACCCCGCAAACAACCCACGAAAAGATGGACGTCTCGGAGAAAGCGCTGGTGATCAGCATTGACGCTTCAAGGCGGGTCTATATCAATGAATATCAGTTGAACGCCAGTGAAGTTCGCCAGAAACTGCCGACGATCCTCGATGTCAAGCGGACAGGGGAGGTCTACCTGAAAGCCGATAAATCACTCCCGTACGGATTGGTAATGGATGTTATGGCACAGATCAGGGATGCCGGAATTGAAAAGATCGGAATGGTGACGGAACCGGTGGCTGTTATCGGTAAAGAGGGGAGATAAGTGGGGAGTATGAAAACAGCTCAGAAGAGAGTTCCTGCTGAAAAAAAGTTTTTTTTCTGGCTTGCCGCTGCAGCAGCCATGCATCTCCTGCTCTTTATATTCGCGTTGTATCTCCAGATCCTGGATGCAAAGCGGCATGCCAAACCACCCAGGCTGATAAGCGTCACGCTTGTATCGCTCTCCGGTCCCGGAGGCCCTGCCGGTTTTTCAGAAGCACCGGGCGAAGGATCCTCACTTCCGGCAGCTCAAACCGTGTCAGAACCGCCAGCTCCGGTCGAATCAAAAGCCCCGCAGCCGGCCGCACAGCCCGTGCCGACCCCTGTACAACCAAAGGTAAAGACTATTTCCGATGTTGTAGCCAAGCCGGTCAGCAAGCAGGATCAGATCAACAAGGCCCTTGAGCGCCTCAAGCAGGTCGTTGCAAAGAGTTCGCCAGCGCCGCCCAAACCATCTCCGGCAGGGAGTATGGGTAATCTGAATAAAGCGCTGGCGCAGCTTCAGCAGAGAGTGAATGCTGAAGGAAATCCTGGAGGACGGGGAGGCTCTGCAGGGGGTGGAAACGGAACCGGCGGCAGCGGCAGAGGGGGTGGTCCCTATAAAGCCGTCATAGCCTCAATTATTCAGAAAAACTGGGAGTTTTCGGGGAAGATGATCAGTAGCAGTATGGAGGTCTATGTTCGTATCCACATCCTTGCCGATGGAACAATCAATCAGATTGTTTTCGACAGGAGGGCTCCAAGTGAATACCTGAACAACTCGGTGAAACGGGCACTTGAGAAATCCTCCCCACTGCCTGTTATTCCGAAAGAGGAACTTGCGAGTGAGCGTGAGCTTTGGGTCGGTTTTGTATTTACTCCTCAAGGTATTCAAAAGTAGAGAAGGCCGGTTTTTGACGGATAGAGAGTGCGGGAAAAATACTTTCCGTATATAGGCTGGTTGATGTATATTTGTTGAGCAATACCGAATAGATGTTTTGTGTACATTTGCGATGAAAGAGCCTGGAGTGATGCTCTGTGCTATGGTAAATACATAAGGGCATGGCCGGTTTTCCGGCGATCTTTTACAAATTATAACGGTGACTATATATGCTAAAAATCCGATCATTTTTTTCCGGTACTCTTGTTCTCTTCTCCTGCCTCTTTGCTTCTCCTCACCATCTCACAGCTGCTGAGTCAGGTGAGTACATCGCCATCCGCAAGGAGGGTGCCAGTAAAATTGCACTTGTTCTCGACAGGCCGGATGCAAAGGGCAGAAAAGAGAGTGAGTGGGCAGGAAATATTGACGCCGTTATTCATGAAGGGCTCGATTTTACCAATTATTTCTCGGTGATTGCTCCTCCCCTTAATGTCAAAGAGATCGTTGATAAAGAGACGGTGCGTGTTAATTTCAGTGCCCTGAATTCAGTTGGAGCGGAAGTCTATGCCGGTGGCAGGGTTTTCGAAAAATCCGGGAAGGTCACGCTTGATATGGAGGTCTTTGAGAGCGCAGGAGGAAAGTCGCTGCTCAAAAAATCCTATACAGGCCGAAAAGATGAGCTTCGTTCCATCGGTCATGCATTCTGTGCCGATCTTGTTGAACTTCTGACCGGAAAAAAGTCGGTTTTCGGCAGCAAGATTGTTTTTGTCAGCAATAAAACCGGTTTCAAGGAGATCTATGAGTGCGATTTTGACGGGTATGGTCTTGAGCAGCTCACCAACTCCAAATCCATCACCCTTACCCCTGCGCTCTCTCCGGATGGGAAATACCTTGCCTATACTGATTTCACAGCAGGTCGCCCCTCCCTCTATATCAGGAACCTCTCCGACAGAAAAACCAGTTTTGTGAGCAAAAACGGTATCAGCATTGATCCCGGATGGAGAGGCGGCAGTGAAGTTGCGACAACCCTCTCCTATGAAGGTGATCAGGAGATCTATCTTGTCAGACCTGATGGCACCGTCTCCCGGCGTGTTACCAACAGCAAGGGAATAGACGTCTCACCGACATTTTCTCCCGATGGAAGTAAAATGGCCTTTGTCTCTTCGCGAAACGGTTTGCCCCAGATTTTTATCCAGGATATTCAATCCGGAGAGGTCAAGAGACTCACTTTCAGCGGTCGCTATAACACGCAGCCTTCATGGTCTCCATCGGGGGATAAAATTGCCTACACGACATGGGAAAAGAATGGCGAAATCAATATATTTGTGATAAATGCAGACGGTTCAAGCTTACGACAGCTGACAAGAAATGCCCAGGAAAACGAAGCGCCTTCATGGTCTCCTGATGGAGAGATGATTGTTTTTTCATCCAATCGCCAGGGGGCAAAAAAATTGTACGTCATGAGTGCATCCGGAGAAAACCAGAGGCGTTTATTGCAGGTTGATGGCGAGCAGATGCAGCCATTCTGGTCAGTATTTCGATAGTGTACCGCAGTTGAAAAAACAATAAAAAGGAGGATTGACCCATGCTAAACCAGAAAATTTTATTTCGAAACCTGCTGATTCCTTCAATGCTCTTTCTCGGAGCATGCTGCTGCGAAAAGGATGTCGTTGTCGCTCCGGAACCGCCGCCACCGCCCCCGGTAGCACCACCGGTAGTTCAGGGGCCTCTCCTTGGTGATGTCTTTTATGATTTCGACAAATCACTTGTACGTGCTGATGCTGTTGAACAGCTTAAAACCAATGCCTCATGGCTGCAGGCGAATGGAACACGGAGTGTTGTTATTGAGGGCCATTGCGACGAACGCGGGACCAACGAATACAATCTTGCTCTTGGTGAGCGTCGTGCGGTCAGTGCCAGGGACAATCTCGTGAACCTCGGTATTTCGGCCAATCGCCTGAAAACGGTCAGTTATGGTGAAGAGCGGCCATTTGCTGTCGGTCATGATGAGGAGTCATGGGCCCAGAACAGAAGAGCACACTTTGTAGCCGAGTAGTATTGCCTTTTCAGGTTGTGATCTATCAGGGGGCAGGCTGAATCGGGCGTGCCCCCGTTTTTTTTATTCATGCTAAAATGATGATTGAACGATGAGAAAAACAGTAAACGGCATCTTTATTCTTGCCTTGATGACGACGGCGGGATGTTCATCAAAAAGTGCAGTGACCTCAACAGAGAGCACTGGCGGCAGCACCTCTTCAGAGAGTTCTGCACTCTCATCTCCGGCACTGCCCTCTACACCGACAGGATATGGATTTGACAAGTATCAGACAGGACCGCTCGGTGATGTGTTTTTTGATTTTGACAGCTCCACACTCGGTACCGAAGCTCAGGGCCAGTTGAAACAGAATTCCGAGTGGCTTGGAAGCAATACAGCCAAAGGTGTTCTGATTGAAGGTCATTGTGATTCGAGAGGTACTGCGGAGTATAATCTTGCACTTGGAGAACGCAGAGCAGCAACAGCGAAGGAGTATCTGGTAAAACTCGGAGTTGCAACCTCCCGCCTTGAATCTGTCAGTTATGGTGAAGAGCGCCCTTTCGATTCTGCCCGGAATGATGAGGCATGGGCAAAAAACAGGCGTGCGCATTTTGTGATAAAATAACAGGGGCGTTCACGCCGTACCCTGGAATAGCTCTGGAGCTGACAAACGGAAACAGGTATTAGTGCAAGTTTTGAATCAATCAATGTTGTCGATATCCATGAATACAAAGATTAAACCGTTTCTACTCTTTCCCTTTTTTCTGCTTTCGGCATGTGCTTCAAAGCAGGAGCTTGTTGTTGTCAAAGACGATCTCCTGAAACTGAAAACAGATTCTGAGACCATTAAAACACAAACGGCAGTCTCCTATTCGGATGTACAGCAGATTCGTGATGAGGTTGCACGCCTGCAGGGCAGTATTGAAGAGGCCAGGTACAATAACAGCAAAACATTCGGGCGTCTTGGTATGGAGGACTCTCTGCTTGTGCACAAGTTTGATGATCTCGATTCACGGCTACAGAAAATCGAGAGTTATCTTGGACTTGAAAAAGAGCAGCGTCTCGCTCCGGCAGTGTCAAAGCCAAAGAGCAGTGCAGTAACTGACACGCTGAAAACGACGGAGATTTCTCCTGAAAAGAAACTGCTGGATGAAGGGGTTGTGCTGTTCGGAAAAAAGAGCTATAGCGCAGCACGGGAAAGTTTTGGCAAACTTATACAGGGCTATCCGAAATCACCCCTTCTCTCTGATGCGCAGTTTTATCTTGCGGAGAGCTATTTTCTGGAGAAATGGTATGAAAAGGCCATTCTGGAATATCAGGTGGTTATTGCCAAATATACCAAAAGCAGCAAGCGTCCGGCAGCGCTCTTCAAGCAGGCAATCTGTTTCGAGAAGATTGGCGATACAGCGAGTGCCAGGGCACGATACAGCAGTCTTGTGAGTGTCTATCCTGCCTCTCCGGAAGCAAAGCTGGCAAAAAAGAAACTCCTGTAGTGATGAGAAAAAAAATGCCATGCAGGAGTGATGCATGGCATTGAAAAGGGGATGTGACCGGCTTGGATAACAAGAGGCATTACCTCTTGTTACTTGAAAAACTTGTCCAGGGTATAGAACTGGCGGTCAATTTCAACGGCGAGCTGTTGGTGCAGTGAGTCATAAAAGACCGGAATATCCCTCATGGTCCACTTGATTCCCCGCTTGTCAAAGTCGATGACATACCGGTTCTCATTGTCAAGAACCTTCTGTTTCAGGTCAATTCCGATATCGGGCTGTGTGGTCAAAACAAACAACTCTATCTCACCTGAAATGATTTTACTGATTATCTCAGGTGTCGGCGACAACTTTCTGCGTCCGGATACAGGGCAGATCTGGATCTGAAGTTTCCCGTAGTTGTCCCGTTTTGCCGTGGTGATATAATATTTCCTGGTTTTATGCGCCGCATTTCCCGACCATGGTCCTGCAGTACTGACCCTGACCTGGTTTGTAGCGGTATTCGGACGGCTGAGCTGAGATCGCATCGTTTGCACGGTTAAAATTTGCAAATAGAACACCTTTTGGTGTTCCGCGTTCAACATTGGTTAAATTAGCAAATCAAGGTTAAATAACAAAGGGATTCATGACGAATCCCTTTGTTACTGATGAGCTTGTGTTGACAAGCTTACTTCTCTTTGTCATCAATCACTTCATACTCGGCATTTTCAACTTCACCATCTCCGCCGCTTTTTCTCTTTTCGCCTTCCGACTGAGGAGCCTGCTCGGAATGAGCAGCTTCAGACTGAGGTGACTGGTAGAGCTGTGAAGCAATCTCGCTCCACTCCTTGTTGACCTCTTCCATAGCGCTCTTGATGGATTCAATAGTGCCGTTTTTGTAGGCCTCCCGGAGTTTATCAAGGGATCCTTCAAGTGCCGGACGTTTCTCTGCCGGTATTTTATCACCCAGCTCCTTCAGCTGTTTTTCCGTGCTGAAAATGAGCGAGTCAGCCACGTTTCTTGTGTCAATCTCCTCCTTGCGTTTCTGGTCCTCGGAAGCATGATCTTTGGCATCCTGCTTCATTTTTTCAATTTCCACATCGCTCAGCTTGCTGCTCGACTCAATTTTAATGCTCTGCTCTTTGCCTGTCGCCTTGTCTTTTGCCGACACGCTCAGAATACCGTTTGAATCGATATCGAAGGTTACTTCAATCTGCGGAACTCCTCTTGGAGATGGAGGAATATCACCAAGATGGAACCGTCCGAGTGTTTTGTTGTCAGTGGCCATCGGGCGCTCTCCCTGAAGGACATGGACCTCAACTGAAGTCTGGTTGTCCCCTGCAGTTGAGAATACCTCCTGCTTTCTGGTCGGAATGGTGGTGTTTGCATCAATGAGCCTGGTCATGACACCGCCAAGGGTCTCTATACCCAGAGAGAGCGGAGTGACATCAAGCAGAAGCACATCGGTTACATCACCTTTAAGCACACCTCCCTGAATGGCTGCGCCGATTGCAACAACCTCATCAGGATTGACGCTTCTGTTCGGCTCTTTTCCGAAGAACTCCTTGACAAGAGCCTGAACCTTTGGTATGCGGGTTGAACCACCGACAAGCACAACTTCATCAATATCCTTCATGTCAACCTTGGAGTTCTTGATTGCACGATGACAGGGATCAAGAATCTTGTCGAACAGCTCAGCGCTCAAAGCCTCAAATTTTGCCCTGGTCAGATTGATGACAAGGTGTTTCGGGCCCTCCTGGGTTGCGGTAATAAAGGGGAGGTTGATCTCTGTATCCGTTCTTGATGAGAGCTCTATTTTTGCTTTTTCAGCAGCCTCTTTCAGACGCTGGAGAGCAATGGCATCATTGCGAAGATCAATACCTTCCTGTTTCTTGAACTCATCTGCCAGATAATCAATAATTTTCTGGTCAAAGTCATCGCCGCCGAGATGGGTGTCGCCATCGGTTGATTTGACTTCAAAAACGCCATCTCCAAGCTCAAGAATGGAGATATCAAATGTTCCGCCACCAAGATCGAAGACGGCAACCTTTTCATTCTCCTTTTTTCGGTCAAGCCCGTAGGCCAGAGCTGCGGCTGTCGGTTCGTTGATAATGCGCTTGACATCAAGGCCGGCAATGCGTCCTGCATCTTTGGTCGCCTGTCGCTGAGCATCGTTGAAATAAGCAGGAACGGTAATGACCGCTTCGGTTACCTTCTCTCCGAGGAAATCTTCGGCTGTCTGCTTCATTTTCTGCAGAATCATTGCAGAAACCTCCTGTGGAGAGTAGATTTTGTCGTTGATTTTTACCCTTGCTTCACCACTTTCGTTGATGATTTCATACGGGGCCATTTTTTTCTCGTTCGGGACCTCATCATATTTGCGCCCCATAAAACGCTTGATTGAGAAAATGGTGTTTTTTGGATTGGTGATAGCCTGTCTTTTTGCAGCCTGCCCTACAAGACGGTCACCTGTTTTGGTCAGGGCAATAATTGATGGTGTAGTACGGTTGCCTTCTGAATTTTCAATAACCGTAGGCTGAGTTCCCTGCATGACCGCTACACAGGAGTTCGTGGTGCCAAGGTCGATGCCGATAATTTTTCCCATGATTTCTTTTCCTTTTCTTTGATAGTGTATGAACATGATGAGTTTTGGAGGGATGCCCGCAAAACCCGAATAGTGCTAAAGCGTTAATTGATTGCAATCTCTTTTGTTCTTCCTGCAGGACGTGCTTTTGGCAGTGTTATGCAAAGCATTCCCTCCTCAAAGTCAGCCTGGATGTTATCCTGATCGATTATTTCGCCAAGATTGAAGCTTCTTGAAAACGTGCCATAAGTCCGCTCAATACGGTGGTAGTCTTTTTGAGAATCTTCAGATGCCTGTTTTCTCTCAGCCTTTATGGTCAGTACGTCATCCTCGATATTGAGTCCTATCTGCTCCTTTGCTATTCCCGGAAGCTCTGCCTCTATATGAAATGCAGTTTCGTCTTCAGCAATATCAACCTTGAACGCAGGTGCCGTGGGCAACTGTGATCCTGACCAGATATCGTCAAACAGTCTCATCGGGTCTTTCGATAGTTTTACCAGCATAGTGTTCTCCTTGTATGAGTAGTGTGATTATTGGCAGCTCTGTCATGCAGCTGCTTGACTATTAACAATCAATTACCGTGCCAGTGCTGAAAAATGGTTGTTGCCCGTTTTTCCGGAGCAGAAAATGTCATACTTGCGATCATTATGTCGGGCTGGAGTGTGCGTGTGCTGACAAAATGTCAGTAAGCGGGTGAGTGGAGCTGGCCGGTTTCAAGCGGTTTGAGGAGAGCGTGCCGGGGCCTTAAACCGGGAGGTATACAGGGGTTGAGAACGACGCGGTAAAACCGGCAAGCTCAAAGGGAACGGAGCGCTACCGGTTTTGAAATCCTGCTGATCACTTGTGTTGATCGTACGGGGTCATGTTTCGGCCAGGAAGAGAGTCACTTCCGGCAGGGTTCATTCAAAGAGGAGGGTGTCTTCATGCTCCGTGGCAGGAATAGCGGTGAGCTGCATAATGGAATTAACAAGCGATTGCGGCGCTTTAAACTGAACAATCCGATCCTTGATGATCATCTTTGTTTTCTTTGCCTCTCCGAACTCCTCATGGCACTCCTTGCATTCGGAGAGATGCGCCAGAAAATCCTGCTCCTCCTTAAGATTAAGCTCGGAGTCTACTGCAGCACTCATAAGTACGCGGGCTTTTTTGCAGTTCATAATAAAAAAATTATACGTATTGATTTTACTGATCAGCATTCGTATTGAACCCGTATTTCTTTGCATAGCTTTCAAGCTGTACCCGAAGCAGTTTTCTTCCTCTGTACAATCTTGAACGCACTGTACCTATAGGGCTTTCTACCATGTTGGCAATCTCTTCATAGGTAAACCCCTCAATATCGCACAACTGAATAACCTCTCTGAACTCTTCGGGCAGAGAGTGCAATGCCTGATAAACCTCTTCATGGAGCAAAGAGTGGAAATAATCGCTCTCCGCTTCAGTGGTATCACTCCGGGTATCCTTGATTGAGTGATAAAAATCCTTTATCAGATCGTAATCAACCTTTCCCGGTTCTCTTGAGTTTTTACGAAAACGGTTGATATAGTTGTTTTTCAGGATTTTAAACAGCCATGCCTTGCAGTTTGTTCCCCGCTCAAAGGAATTAAAAAAACGATAGGCCTTGAGGTAGGTCTCCTGCACAAGATCCTCTGCATCGTCAGGATTCATGGTCATGTGCAGAGCGTAATTGTATAAGGAGTTGAGATGCACAACAGCCTCTATTTGAAACTCAAGCTGTTTTTGCTGTTCTTCCCGGGAGAGAGAGCCCTTTTTTGTTTTTATCTGACGAACCGGTTCATTTTTTTTCATATGATCACATCATCCTTGTTCTGTCATTGCATAACGTGCTTGTCGCTGACTTCGCAAAATAATTATAAAAAATATATTTTAGGTCAATTAAAGGCACCCTTTATAAATTGTTATGAGCGCTTTGAGCAGGCGGCGGATGGAGTCCTGACTGGTCGGGATAATCAATTTACAGAGAGCTCTCCTGAAAAGGGTATTCAAGAACTTCCGGTCTAAATCCTTATACATGACTTCATCACATGATTCTGCCGATGTCATCATTATCGGCGCCGGTATCGGAGGACTGACAGCCGCTGTGCTGCTTCAGGAACGTGGTATTTCAACACTTCTCTTTGAAAAGAACCGTTATCCGGGAGGAAGCTGTTCCGCCTTTCAGAGAGAAGGGTACTCTTTTGATGCCGGAGCTTCAGTTTTTTATGGCTTTGGTGAAAACGGCAGCAGCGGAACACTTAATCTGCATACAAGAATTTTCAGGAAACTTGGCATCCAGGTAGAGACGATTCACGATCCTGTTCAGATTCATTATCATCTGCCCAATGATTTTGCTGTTTCAGCATCCTATGATCGCAAGACCTTTCTCGATGCACTGATTGATCGTTTTCCCTCTGAAGCCGACGGGATCAGAGCGTTTTACCGCGAACTTGATGATGTCCATGCTATTCTCAGTTCACTACCTGCCGGTTCTCTTGAGGATGTGAACCACCTCCTCACTGTCGTCGCCGGTTATCCCCTCAAAACCATCTCGCTTGCCCTGAAAACCTTTCGCTCAATGGGTAAAACCGCACGACGCTATATCCGGGATGAGGAGCTGCTCCGCTTTATTGATATTGAAGCATACTCCTGGGCGGTTCAGGACGCAGTTTCAACACCGCTTGTCAATGCCGGTATCTGCCTTGCAGATCGTCATTATGGCGGCATAAACTATCCGGTCGGCGGTTCAGGGGCAATTCCGAAGGCGCTTTGCCTTGGAATTGAGAAGTTCGGCGGCCAGATACGATTTCAGTCAGCGGTGAGTGCAATTCTTGTTGAAAATGGAGAGGCCCGGGGAGTCAGACTTGCTGACGGTTCCGAGTATTTCGCAAAGGCGGTTATCAGTAACGCCACCGTCTGGGATACCTTCAACAGGCTCATTTCGGACTCTCGATACCGGATTGAAAAAGAGCGGTTTCAGCAGGCACCAAGCTGGTTTCAGCTTTTTCTTGGTGTTGACAGCTCGGTTATTCCTGCGGGTTTCTCTGTTCATCATATTCTTGTTGATGACTGGAAATGCTATAACCAGCCGGGCGGGACAATCTATTTTTCTGCGCCCACCCTGCTTGACCCGTCACTTGCCCCTGCGGGCAAGCACATTGTGCATGCTTTTGTTACTGCCGAGATGGAAGCATGGCAGCAGTACGACAGGGGAGGGAGTGAATACCGCGAAGCGAAGGAGCGGTTTGCCGACCGGATTATTGCCAGAACGGAGCGGATCCTTCCAGGGCTTGCACATGCGGTTGAGCTGAAGGTGCTTGCCACTCCGCTTACCCATGAACGCTATCTTAACCGGTTTAACGGATCATATGGCCCCTTGCTTAAACCGGGTCAGAATATTCTGCAGAAACCCCAGAATACAACTCCGGTGAAAAATCTGTTTGCGGTTGGTGACAGCACCTTTCCGGGTCAGGGAGTTATTGCCGTGACCTATTCGGGGGTCTCCTGTGCATCCTATGTGGCCAGAAAATTCGGAACTCCTCTTGAAGAGCTTGTTTAGCCGGCGGCAAGCAGCATATCAATCTCACGGTAGGGGAAATCGGTAAGCTCGGAAAGGATTTTTTTGGTGACGTAGCCCCTGAAAATATAGGTTCCTTTTCTCAGGCTGTGGCTTTTCCAGAGGATATCCGAGATGGTTTCGTGATCGGTCAGTTTGAGTATAAAGGGGAGCAGGGTGTTGGTAAGGGCGAATGATGCTGTTTTGGCTACGGCGGAAGGAATATTCGGGACGCAATAATGGGTAACGCCATGCTTTACATAGATCGGATTGGTATGTGAGGTATGGCGGCTGGTGGCAAAGCATGCGCCCTGGTCAATGGAGACATCAATAATAACCGATCCGGGCTTCATTGACTTGACTACCTGTTCACTGACCAGTGGTTTGATGATCTTCTTTTTCGGGCTTAACGCACTGATCATGACATCCGAGGTTTTGGCAAGCTCTGCAATGTAGTGATCGTTGGCTATAGCCGTAACAAGATGGCGATTGAAAAAAGCCTCAAACCGTCGCAACCGGTTGATCTCCTTGTCGATAACGGTAACCTGTGCCCCAAGCCCGAGAGCATCCTGAGCAGCAAACAGTCCTACGGTCCCGGCTCCGATAATGGTCACATGCGCCGGTGGGACACCGGCAATTCCTCCAAGCAGAATACCGCTTCCTCCATAGCCGGTTTCAAGGTATTTGGCTGCTGTCTGAATAGCCAGTGAGCCGGCTATTTCACTCAGCGTTCTGACAATCGGCAGTTCACCATCTCTTGTCTCTATAAATTCAAATCCCAGAGCGGTGATATTTTTTTCGAGAAGCGTTTTCAGTAACTGCGGGCTGACCGTTCCAAGATGGAGTGCGGAGATAAGCATCTGGCCGGGCATAAAGAGCGAAAGTTCCTCAGGCTGAGGGGGTGAGACCTTGACAATGACGTTTGATTGTTCAAACAAAGCCTCGGGTGTTTCTGCGATAATTGCACCCGCTTCTGCGTAATCGAAATCAGTGAAGTTGCAGAAGTTTCCGGCTGATTTTTCTATCATAACCTTGATACCGTGCTCAACCAGTATCTGAACACCGGGCGGTGAAATAGCTACCCGGCGTTCATCCTGAGCCCGTTCTCTGGGAATTCCGAGAACAATGCTCATGGTCTTTTCGGGTTTGATAAGCCAGCGTTCAAGCGTTTTTGCGCCAAGTTCAAACTCAATGCTTTCGATATCGGATGAGTAGCCCATCAGGAGTTCACGGTTTGGTCCCTCTCTTACATTTTATTCCGACAATGTCGGGACTTGCGCACTTACTAAAGCGTTTCCTCTTTGTCATCCGGTCTGTTTCGGGAACAGGAGAAACACTACTTTACTGATATTTTTACCGACTCAATCGCCTTTGTTTCACTGGAGCTGCAGCACGAACAGGTTGTTCCCGGCAGATGCAGGTGTCCGCCTGAAACCGAGCATACAGCATCTGCTGCTCCTTTCACTGCGCCTTTGACTCCGTCGGCAAGCAGGGAGCCGGGGTACTGCAGAAAAGGAAATGTCTCCATAAAGGTGTTTGACAGAAGCAGTGATGCCTGAACGAGTCCGTTGCCGATTTTTGAGAGGGAGTCACCGGGGTTCATCTGCCCTTTTTTGACTCTCTCAAAAAGGTTTCCGGCACCTTCAGGCAGTTTGTTCGTCACATTATCACCGATGGTACGGGCATAGGTTACAAAGCCCGGAATGTTGAGCCCGAGCACAATGCGCCGCAGATGCTCAGCGCGTGAAAGCACACTGAGTGCTCCCTCTTTGACGATAACACTTTGACAGGCAAGTCGTCCGCCCTCCTGAAAAAGTTTCTCTGAAATGAAGGCTTTTTCAATGTTGTTCGGTGCCGAAAGCGTCTCCATGCCCTCCCTGACATAGACAAAACAGCTCTGGCAGATGCCGTTGCCACCGCAAATATAGCCAATATGGCACTTGTTATGCTGAGCTGCATCCAACAGACGCTCACCAATCCGGGCTTCGCACGGCCGGTCGTTGATAGTGATGATCATGGGTATCGGAGTTAGGTGTGAGTGATAAAACCATCCTTGATCCCTCTATTATGGAATATAAGCAATTTCAGTGCTGCACCCGTCAAACCTTCCCTTTCCCTGTGGAAGAAAAATAGTTGACGGGTGCGCATATTTTCTCAGGCTTGAGCACCCTGTTTAGCTATAGGTTCAGTCGCTTCAATGAGCTGGCTATCTGTGTTGGCCGAGTCAATATGGCCTATTATTTTACACTCCGCTTTCGCCGGGCAAGCTGGCTGAAGGGCATCCACCACAAGCTGCAGTGCACTTCCGATTCCACCGATAATATCCGACAGCAACTGCCACAGATCAAAACTTCTTGTCGACTGCAACTGCATGGTATCCGGGAATTTCACCAGTGCCGCCCATCCCATTTTTCCGGCATATCCCGGCAGTTGCAGCGGGTTTTTTTCAAACATCTCCTTAACCTGTTCAACCGTCGAAACGATCTCAATGGTTCCCGGTTTTTCAACCGTGGTCAGGCATGCCATTCTTGTTCCCTCTTTTATCAGTGTATCAGAGAGTAATGCTTTTTCGGAGTCACTGATGGGTGAAAGCAGTTCACTCCCTTTTTTTACGGTAACATAACAGGTCTGGCATATTCCGTTGCCGCCACAGAAGTATCCGATATGAGCATGGTTTATGCGTGCAACATCAATGAGCCGTTCTCCCGATTCAGCTTCATAACTTTTACCATTTATAATGATAGTCATGTTGTGTATGGTTTTAATTTAAAAGTGTACTAAAACAATCCTAATTCCTAACAACATCGTTGCACCAAAAGTTGCTCTTCACAGTATGATTATTCTATCAGGTCAATAATGTGCCGGAAACCAATACTCCCGGCGCTCATCGGGGAGTTTGAGGGAGTGTGTGAGGTTTTCACGCCGGCAGCTCTTTTGATGCCCGATCAAGTTTTTTCAGCAGATCACTATAACGCTCGAGCAGCATACAGGGAGATGTGTCGGCCGAAACGGGGTGGTGCAGCACCAGCTTTATTTTTTTCTCCATTTTAAATCCCGGCCGGTACTCCTGCATCCAGGGCTCCTGGACAGACAGAAAGAGATACTGGAAAAACTCACGGTTTGCAAGGTGTTCATTGTCATGACCCGGGAGCAGAAGGGTAAAGCTCTTCGGCTGGATGTCGATTTTTTCAAGCCCGAGGGATGATGCCGTAAGTTTGAGTTTTGTCAGGAGCAGCAGGGTTGCCACCTCTTCGGGCAGAGCACCGAAACGGTCCCTGAGCTCCCCGGAAAGGGCTTCAACTGCCTCTTCTGATGGAGCTTTGGAGATTTTTTCATAAAAGGCAAACCGCTCATGGGTTGCATGAATAAAGTAATCGGGAATGAGTGCATCAAAAAAGAAGAGCAGGTCACAGCTTTTTGATGGTTTCGGTGCCGGTTTGCCATCAGTTAAGAAGAGATGACTGAAGGTGGTAGACTTCAGCTCGGCAACGGTCTCTTCAAGCATTTTCTGATAGAGATCAAATCCGAGTTCATGAATATACCCGGACTGCTCGGCGCCGAGCAGATTGCCCGCACCACGGATATCGAGATCGCGCAGGGCAATATTGAAGCCTGATCCGAGCTCGGTGAAGCTTTCGATCACCGCAAGCCGTTGTACAGCATCCCGTTTCAGGGTGTGGAGCGGCGGGGTGATCAGGTAGCAGTAAGCTTTCCGGTCGCTTCTGCCGACCCTGCCGCGCAACTGGTAGAGGTCGGAAAGTCCGAACATGTCAGCCCGGTTGATGATAATGGTGTTGGCATTGGAGATATCCAGACCCGAGCCGATGATGGTGGTGGAGATCAGGACATCAACCTCCTTCTGCATAAAGTCCATCATAACCTTTTCAAGCTCTTTCGGCGCCATCTGACCATGAGCAAAGACGATGCGTGCAGAGGGGACAAGCTCCCGCAGGGTTAGCTGTACCTCTTCAAGGCCGGAAATCCGGTTATGCAGAAAGAAAACCTGGCCTTCACGCCTGATCTCCCGCTGGATCGCCGATTGAATCAGGGCAGTGTCATAATCGGTTATGAGTGTTTCAACCGGCTGACGGTTTTTCGGAGGTGTCGAAACAATGGAAAGGTCACGCGCTCCCAGCATTGAGAATTGGAGGGTTCTCGGTATCGGTGTTGCCGACATGGTAAGGGTGTCAACTCCGGGGAACTGCTCCCGGAGTTTCTCTTTGACCTCAACGCCGAAGTGCTGCTCTTCGTCAATAACAAGCAGACCGAGATCCTGGAAGAGCACATCTTTCGATACAAGACGGTGGGTGCCGATGACGATATCAATCAGGCCCGCTTTTATTTTTTTAAGCAGCTCAATCTGATCCTTGCGCGGAACAAAACGGCTCAGAACCGCTATGGCAATCGGAAAATTTTCAAACCGCCTGGTAAAGGATTCGGCATGCTGGTGTGCGAGAATAGTCGTCGGAGTCAGAACCGCAACCTGTTTTTTTGACTCTACCGCCTTGAATGCCGCCCGCATGGCGATCTCGGTTTTTCCGAATCCTGCATCCCCGCAAATCAGCCGGTCCATCGGATGAGGCGCCTCCATATCCTTTTTAACCTCAACAATTGCCCGATGCTGATCGGGTGTCTCATCAAAAATAAAAGAGGCTTCAAATTCCCGCATGAAAATGGAGTCCGCAGCAAAGGCAAAACCGGACTGCATTTTTCTCTGGGCGTAAATTTTGATCAGGTTTATGGCCGTATCGCGGAGCTTTCCGCGGACTTTTTCCTTTTTTGCGGCCCATTTCGAACTTCCGAGTTTTGAGAGCGAGGGAAGTGAGCCTTCGGATGCGGTATACTTTGAGAGCAGGTTAATGTTCTGCACATTGACGAAGAGCTGATCGCCGCCCTCATACTCCACCAGTACCGACTCCTGCTCGGAATTACCGACGGTTATGGTCTCAAGGGATTTGAAAATACCGATGCCGTAATCTTCATGAACAACATAATCGCCCACTTTGAGCTTCTGGAGATCCTTGAGTGATATCCCCCGGATTTTTCGCTTGCGATGGGCTTTGTGGGTATGCAGCTTGCCGAAGATGTCGGATTCGGTATAGAGGTCAAGAGAGCCGAAGGTAAACCCGGTGTGCAGGTTGAGCGGAAGCCAGCTTGCGTCATGCAGGGCTGATCCTCCCGATTCTGTCATCGCTTCGGCGAGGAAGTCGGTCAGTTCTCCTATTTCGCGTCGTGAACTGGTTGCAAAGAGCGGTTTTCTTTTTTTACCCGACTCCTGCTGCAGGAGTGAGGCAAGTACGCGGAAGTTTGCATTGAGTTTTTTCTGCGGGCCGGAACCGAACTCAATACCGGAAGGCGCCGAGTGCATGATCCATATACACCGGAACCGGGAGAGTGCAGCCGAAAGCGCTTCATGGTTATCCAGTGCAGCAAAATCGATGGTGTCATCAATGATGATAACGGTGGAGGGGTCAAGATAATCGAGAATTGTTGTTCCGGTTCCGGACGCATCGCTCTCTGTTACCATAAAACTGGCGGTAATATCCGCCTCGGCTACCGTTTTTCCTGAGAGCTGGCTGTTGATGTCGAACAGTCGCAGGGAGGTGACGGTGTCGCCGAAAAACTCAATACGCAGCGGCTCTCTTGCGCCGAAAGGGAAGACGTCGATGATGGAGCCGCGAATGGAGAACTCTCCCTCATCCTCAACAAACTCCCGTTGTTCAAAGCTGTTACACTCAAGAAACTGTTTCAGGTTTGTATAGCCTGCGGCTTCATCGGTTTTCAGGTGCAGAATCCGGTTTTTTGCTTCAGCCGGTTTGCAAAGTGCAACATCGAGATCATCAAAAAAGGAGAGCAGGGCCGATTTTTTGCCTCGCGCCAGTGCTCCTACGGAGAGGGAGAGCTCGTCGGAGGTGTTGCAGATGCTCTCTTTTGACAGGAGGGCATCAAAATCATTTTCATAGAGTTCGAAGCTCTGCTGGCTGCAAAGCACCATGAGAGAGTCGGGGTGATCAGTAAAAAGGAGAGCTGCGAGCACTGCCGGAAGCGATCCCTGCAGTCCTGAAATATTGACAGGGGGGAAAATCCCCTTTACAGCAGGTTTTTCCTGTAAAGCCTTTTTAAGCAGAACATAAGGGCTTGACTGCCTGATGATTTCAAGCAGAAATCCTGGATTTCTCTTGGTAACAGAGGCGCTTTGGAGGTCAGAATCTGATAACGTTTTCATATGAAGCTTACAAAACATATTTTCATGCTTGATCCCGGCAAAACGTGTAACCATGAAACAAGCACTGGCGGGCAAGCTGCTATATATGGAAAAAATTCTTGAACTGAAAAATCTCAGTACCTGGTACTCTACTGACAACGGTATTGCCAAAGCGGTAGACGGAGTAAGCTTTTCGCTGGGAAGGAACAGAACACTCGGTGTTGTCGGAGAGTCCGGATGCGGAAAATCGGTGACAGCACTCTCAATTATGCGGCTGATCCCTATGCCGCCAGGCTATTTTGCGGGCGGGGAGATTCTCTGGAAAGGGCGCGATCTCCTGAAGCTTTCTGAAGAGGAGATGCGCAAACTCAGAGGCAACGACATAGCCATGATCTTTCAGGAACCGATGAGCTCGCTCAATCCGGTCTTTACCTGCGGCAGCCAGATTATGGAACAACTTCTCATTCACCGCGACATCAGTAAAGCCGAAGCAAAAAACCGATCGGTCGAACTGCTCAAT
Source organism: Chlorobium sp. KB01 (assembly GCF_001975465.1). Classification (NCBI taxonomy): domain Bacteria; kingdom Pseudomonadati; phylum Chlorobiota; class Chlorobiia; order Chlorobiales; family Chlorobiaceae; genus Chlorobium; species Chlorobium sp. KB01. Next base: position 15,394 of record NZ_MPJE01000023.1, on the reverse strand, counting down.
CTGGTCGGGATTCCAAACCCTCTCGAACGCTTCTCCTCCTATCCTCACGAGCTCTCGGGCGGAATGCGACAGCGGGTCATGATTGCCATGGCGCTCTCCTGTAATCCGGCGCTACTGATCGCTGATGAACCGACTACAGCCCTTGACGTAACCGTTCAGGCGCAGATACTTGACCTTATCGGCAAACTTCAGGGCGAAACAGGGATGAGTGTGATGCTTGTCACCCATGATTTCGGAGTGGTTGCCGAGCTTTGTCAGGATGTTATAGTCATGTATGCATCAAGGATTGTCGAAAAAGGCACCGTTGAACAGCTCTTCACCAATCCGCTTCATCCCTACACCAGGGGCCTTCTGAAATCCATTCCCCGGCTGGGCTCATCAAAAGAGAGGCTTCATGTCATCGAAGGCAACGTTCCCAGTGCGGTCAATCTGCCCGGGGGGTGCCGGTTTGCCGGAAGATGCACGCTTGCCGATGCACACTGCCGCAAGGAGCAGCCGGAACTCCTCTCCTTTGAGTCCGGTCATGAAGCTGCCTGCTGGAAAGCGGGGGAGTGAAAAAGAGGAAAATGGATGAAGTGGACGAAGAAATAGTGGACAGCAATGGACTCAGTAGACAAGATTAAAGAGATTTTTGAGTTGGTGCATTGTAGCGTATGAGATAGCTTTCAAGCGAAACATTGCCGAATACCATCTGGAAGAGGCAATAAAAAAAGAAAAATAGTTTTGTCCATGGAGTCCACAACGTCCATGATCTTCCTGTCCACTGCGTCCACTTGAGTGTCTTGTGTGTTAATGAATTAAACTCTTTCTCCCATGTCGGATCCGATGCTGCTGGTTGTTGAGGATGATCCGCATCTTACCCAACTGCTTGGCTATAATCTTGAACGGGCCGGCTTTAAATGTCATGTTTCCTCAACAGGCGAAGAGGCTCTTCAGCAACTTGTCCGAAAAAGTTTTGATCTCGTACTGCTTGATGTCATGCTTCCCGGAATTGACGGTTTTGAAGTGTGCCGGCAGATCAGGCAGAATCAGCTTTTCAGGGATCTTCCCATTATCATGCTGACGGCAAAAGGTGAGGAGATTGACCGGATTCTCGGTTTTGAACTGGGTATCGACGACTATGTTGTCAAGCCGTTCAGCCCCAGGGAGCTGATACTCAGGATCAGGGCCATTCTCAAGCGTGATCGGCGTCACGGGGGCAGGGTGCCGGAGCAGCTCAGAGCAGGTACGCTTGATGTCGATCTTGTCCGTCACCTGGTTACCCTCGAAGGCAGGGAGCTTCTGCTTACCCTGATGGAGTTCAAGCTGCTTGCTGCGCTGCTCAAAAGAAAAGGGGAGGCGCAGTCACGCGAAAAGCTGCTCAGCGATGTCTGGGATGTTGACCGCTCCATCAACACCCGCACCATCGATACCCATATTACCCGGCTTCGTGAAAAGCTCGGCGAAACCGGACGGATGATAAAAACCGTACGCGGATTCGGTTACAAGTTTGATGAAGAGGCTTAAAATGATGCAGGCCAAAGTTTCATTCAGGCTCGGGGCTGTTATCGGCACCATTATTTTTGTAACCGTGCTCGTCAGCTATCTCTCGCTTGGCGGTCAGTTGACGGAGCTGCTCAGAGAGGCATCCCGCAGGGAGTTGCACCGGGATCTTCTGCTGAACCGTCAGCTGCTTGAAGAGAAACCCGCCGGATGGCTTGACGCCGACAGTGCCGATGCCTGGGCCGACCGGGTAGGGAGTGCGCTTGAACTCAGGGTTACACTTATTGATCTTCAGGGGAGGGTAATCGGCGACTCCTATATTCCTGCAAAAAAACTCGCTGTTTTGCAGAACCACCGCAACCGCCCTGAAGTAGATGCGGCACTGCAGAAAGGGTACGGAGAGGAGTCCCGCTACAGTCAAACGGTGAAGGAGCAGATGCTCTATATGGCGGTTCCTGTCGGACGGCCAAAACCCCGGGCCCTTTTGCGTTTCGCCAAACCCCTTTACGATATCGGCATCTTTGAGAAAGGAATCCGCAAAAGCATCGAGCAGGGGCTCTTTTTTGCGCTCTTCTTCTCTTTTGTTGCGGGTCTTCTCGGGGCATTTTTTCTGGCCAGGCCGCTTCGCAATCTGGCGGAAATCGCCCGGAAACGGCTCCGGGATGACCTCTCAGGCACCATTCCCGTTGACCGGCAGGATGAGATCGGTATGCTGGCCCGTGCATTCAACACCATGTCCGATGAGATAAAAAAAATGAGGCGCAGTGAAGAGTGGTTTCGCGCTGTTTTTTCGGGAATCAGGGAGGCAATCATTGTTACGGATGCTGCCGGCGATATTATACTCGTCAACCCTGCGGCATCACGAATTTTCCGGATTGAAGGGGCCATGTTCAAATCCAGGCCCCTCCGTCACCTCTCCGACAGCCGGCTTGAAGAGCTGTTCAGCAGGGTAAACAAGAGCCGTCTGGCGCTCATCAAGGAGGAGATGGCCTTTGAAACAACCAAGGGACGTAGAATCATGCAGATCAGTTCCATGCCGGTTTTGCAGGGGGAGCGGTTTGACGGAACGGTTTTTGTGTTGAATGATATCACCAAACTTCGCAATCTTGAACGGGTACGTCGCGACTTTGTATCCAGCGTATCGCACGAACTGCGTACCCCCCTGACGAGCATCAAGGGATATACTGAAACGTTGCTCGAAGGGGCGATGCATGAGCCGGAACATGCCTCTGCGTTTCTGAAGATTATCCTTCAGGAGAGTGAACAGCTTACCGCACTGGTAAACGACGTGCTTGATCTCTCCAGAATCGAGTCGGGCCGCATTGAGTACCACTTCAGTGCGGTGGATCTCAGGACGGTTATTGCAAAATCGGTTGATCAGCTTCGTCTTGCGCTTGAAAAGAAAGCGATACGGCTTGATGTCAACATAGCCGGTGATCTGCCGCAACTCCATGCGGACTGCGGATATCTGGAAATTGTGGTTCGAAACCTGCTTGACAATGCCATTAAATATGTCGACAGAGAGCACGGCAAAATCAGGATATCAGCATTCAGAAACGGTGACTTTGTGCAGCTTGATGTGGAAGATAACGGCATCGGTATCTCGAAGCAGGATCTGGGAAGGATTTTTGAGCGCTTTTACCGGGTTGACAAGGCCCGTTCCAGGGAGCTTGGCGGAACCGGACTCGGGCTTGCCATTGTCAAACACATTGTTCTGGCCCACAAAGGCCACGTAGAGGTACGTTCAAGAGTCAGCCAGGGTTCGGTCTTCTCCGTTCTTTTTCCGGTTGCAGCGGATAGTACCGTAAACAGGAACTGATCTCTTCTCCATTCGACGGATAAAGAGATCAGTTTGAATTTATCGATACTGCCTGAAGATGCTCAGGGTAGATAGAAGCGGATGCCTGCAGCTCCGTTGAGTCCGAGCCGGACCGTTGGTGCTACATCAAGTACCGGAGCTATTTCTGCAAAGAGGTCGATGGGGGTATCGGCGAAGAGATAGGTGATACCTACCGGAACGCGAACACCGACCTCGGTCTCATGACTGTTTTTAATTCTTCCGCCTATGCCGTAGTACCAGGGGAAACGGCCTTTCAATTCGGAAGGAGTTATTGACCTTTTGCTGTGCACCAGATAGTCGGCATGAAACTGAAACGGGTTATTATTGTCCGAAAGTGATACGGCAAGAGCCGCATCTATGGCCGTGGAGTTGTCGAGCCAGTATTTCATGCTCACGCCGGTCGGTTCACCGACGATAAGCCCGACGCCTACCCCCTCTTTGGCAAAAACATCACTGCCGCTGCATGCAGCGAGAAGTGAGGCGATACAGGCAATTTTTTTCAGTTTTCCACTGATTTTCATCTTTTTCATCATGCTCTCCCTGTCGTTATCGATTGTAAAAGTATGTACGGTAAGATGTTGCAGTCAGATCTCGTGTAATCATTCCTTTCAGTAAAGAAAAAGCATCACTTATCAGCGATCTCTTCATCAGCCAGTATAGCAGAAGGCGGGAATCAATAGCAAGGAGTTAACTTATTTTTAAGCAAACTTTTACATATGCCCCTTGCAAGCGGCCCCGGGCGCGGGTCCCCTTGTTTGAGGTTTTGAGTAATAGGTGCGTATCTCGCTTTCGGGGCAGCTCTTAAAGGAGGGACTCACTTTCTCTGGCGTCAGAAATAACCTTTATATGCAGGGGAATACGCACTTCCGGGATCAAATGGTGCGGGTAAAAACCGGCATCGAACAGTTCGTTGTTGATTGCAATGGTGTCATCATCAACGATCACCCTGTAGGCGACCACAAGCAGCGATCCATACATCTCCACCTCACGGTGATAGATGCCGATAAGCCGATCAATTTTGCCGTTCAATGCCGTCTCCTCCATCAGTTCCCGCAGGCACCCTTCGTGAGGCTCTTCGCCGGCTTCAATAAAACCACCGGGCAGAGCCCATTCGTTGAGTGCAGGTTCCTGGGCGCGGCGTACCACAAGCAGTTCATTTTGTCTGTTGACTGTATATGCCAGTGCAACGGGGAGGGGATTTATATAGTGCACCCAGGCGCAGACGGGGCAGAACATTCTCTGACGACCATCAATCCTGGCGCCTTCGAGCCTGTTTGAGCATATCGGGCAGTAGGTATACGATCTCATTATGGTTTGGAAGAAACTTTTTGCTGTGTCAGGAGATTTAGATGCTAAAACCTTTTACTAACCAGAATAAGTTTCATTTATGGCAATATCAATACTTGAAGAAGGAACTTCTGCTCCTGCAATTTCGGCGCTCGATCAGGACGGAAAGCCGGTAACCCTTGAAGAGTACCGTGGCCGGAAGGTTATACTCTATTTTTATCCCAAGGATGATACTCCCGGATGCACAAAGGAGGCTTGTGCTTTTCGTGATAATTTCCCTAACTTTAAGGCATTAGGGGTTGAGGTTCTTGGTGTGAGCGTTGACAGTGAGAAGAAGCACAAGAAGTTTGAGGAGAAGTATCAGCTGCCATTCCGCCTGGTCGCCGATCCTGAAAAGAGCATTGTTGAAGCATACGGCGTCTGGGGGCAGAAAAAATTTATGGGACGCGAATATATGGGAACCAGTCGGGTAACCTACCTGATTAATGAAGAGGGCAAGATTGAAAAAGTGTGGCCGAAAGTCAATCCTTCGGAACATGCGGAGGAGTTGCTTAACTATCTGCAGAAAAAAACCTGACAGTACAGCATGGTAAACGAATTTGAAAACCTTAAAGCAGGCAAACTTCTGCTCGCATCAGCCAATCTGCTTGAGTCGAGTTTCAAGCGGACGGTGCTGCTAATGTGCGAGCATAATGAGAAAGGCTCTCTTGGTTTTATCCTGAACCGCCCGATGGAGTTCAAGGTATGTGAGGCTATTGCCGGTTTTGAGGATATAGAGGAGCTGCTGCACATGGGCGGGCCGGTACAGGTTGATACCGTTCATTTTCTCCATTCAAGGGGTGACCTGATAGAGGATTCACTTGAGATTCTGCCCGGGCTCTTCTGGGGGGGCGACAAAAACGAACTGAGTTATCTGCTCAACACCGGTATCATGATGCCGTCTGAAATCAGGTTTTTTCTCGGCTATGCCGGATGGACTGCCGGGCAGCTTGAAGCTGAGTTTGATGAAGGGTCATGGTACACGGCTGACGCATCGAAGGAGCTGATATTCAGTGATGCCTACGAGCGGATGTGGAGCCGTTCGGTCCGCTCCAAGGGCGGAGAGTACCAGATCGTTGCCAACGCGCCTGAACTGCCGGGACTGAACTGAGCGGTGCCCTTGAGCGGAACAGCTTCGTTATACAGCGAGCACTCTCTTCCTGCATGGTGGCTTGTTACGCTATTTCGAGTGCCGGGGAATTAAACGATCCTGATTTTTGTTGTTCATAAGAGTCAAAAAGCATATATACCACTGCGTTTGATTACGGCACGCTACTTTGTCGAGCATGGGGATGACAGGCTTTCGACAGGGCAGGTGCAAGATGGAGTTGCACTCCGAGTTTCAGCATGGATGGACTCGTTAAAGAAGTCTATGCAAACAATAGATGCAGACGATTATTCGTATGCAATGGCTGCCTGATTAGCACAAGTTAATTAATCAGCCATCGTCCGGTGGGGGAGGCGCTTATTCTGAAGCCACCGGATGGCATAACCCGCGCTTGAGCTTCGGTTCGCGCAAGTAAGCTCCGACTGTTTTTGCCCGAAAAGGCAGGCGGGTGACACAAAGAGGGATAGTGAACCGAACTTTACAGGTGTAGCACCGGTTCATGAAACACTGAACACCTGGGATGAGTGTGGTAGCTTTATTGAGCAATGTTCTGGACGCGGGTTCGACTCCCGCCATCTCCACAATAAGCCCGTTCCGGTACTCCGGTTCGGGCTTTTTTGTTTTGCGTCAGGCGTAATCCAGTTGTATTATGATTGGTTTCTCCATAAAAAACAAGCCGAACTAAACAATTATGGTGCAGGAGCAGTGTATTGTCCGGGAATGTAGTGTCCCAGTCCGGGAACGCCGAGCTCCAGCTCGGCCATGTAGAAAAGCATGATAGACAGGGATAGGGGAAACTCTCTCTCATGGGAACGATCTTCCTTGGAGTGGTACTCTCGCGGCTACCTTCCTCATTGCGATCGTATAGGTTTGCTTCAGTCAATCACCTTTCGTTTGGCTGATAGTCTTCCACAAGAGGTGTTAAAGCAGTTTGAACTCGAGATAGCTTCTGTAGCGGAAGATCGGCGAGAGCTGTGCCGCCGGAAATTGATAGAAAAATATATGGATTCGGGCATGGGTTGTTGTGCGTTACAACATCCTGTGGTAGCAGATATTGTACAGAACTCCTTTTTTGCATTTGATGGTGTGAAATATCGTTTAATTGCCTGGTGTATCATGCCGAACCATGTGCATATTCTTATTGAGCCTTTGATTGAGTTGGGAAAGATTGTGCAGTCATGGAAATCCTTTACAGGGCGCTGGGTGATGAAACATAATGCCGAGCTGGAGCTCGGCGTTCCCGGCAAAAGTCTTTGGATGCGTGAATATTGGGATCGTTATATCCGCAATGAAGGACATCTGCAAACAGTGATTGAGTATATTCACCAAAACCCGGTGAAGGCACATTTGTGTCAATTCCCCGAAACATGGAGATGGAGCAGTGCCTATCCGGGAGCGCCGAGCTTCATCTCGGTACAGTAGGACATTGCCCATCAGCCCGGTTTTTTTCTGTAACGGGGATGTGGTACATTTCAGGGAAAAGAGAGGGCAATGGAAGAGTATGATCAATTTGCCAAAGAGGATGCTTCGAAAACGGACATACCCTGATGGACTATCTCGATCCGACGGTACTGCAATCAGCCTCGCTTGAGCTGCTTGAAGAGAGAACCGATTTTCCTGCCAGCGACCAGGTTGTTCCCGGCCTGACCTACCCAACCTGCATGATGCTGAAATACCGGAAGCTCGGATGAGAAAGCGGCGTTGTCTGCTGATGGCATTATGAACGATCGGTTTGTATTTTTGTTGCTGAAATCTTACCTTAACGATTGTTACAGTGTTCTTCACACCATTGCTGGTCATCAAGAAAGGCTGAGGGAATAGACCCTGCGAAGCCTTGACAACCGATCCCGTTCACAGCGGGACACGGTGCCACATTCTACTTCTGCGCTCTATGCACTCCGACGCAATCGGAATGAAGCGGAAGAACGATGCGTGAAAAAGATGCTTTACGGAGCGGTTTTTCAAAACAGGTACCCCAAGGGTACCAACAGGCGCCTCCATAACGTTGTCAAGAACGGTTTTTCTTCAGCTCCGGAGGAGCGACATATTGGTAGTACAGGGGAGAACCCCGGAAAATAAATCACCTCTTCCATCATCAGGGAAGGGGTTTTTTTGTTTTATCATTACTTTCAAGTTCACATCAACCATTAATTTACGAGCGAGTTTATCAATGAGTTTTCAGACTGACACGATCCATGCAGGAGTTGGGCCTGACAAGGCATACGGCGCTATTATGACTCCGATCTACCAGAGTTCAACCTTTGTGTTTGAGGATATCGGCAAACACCGGGGATTCGATTACACCCGGAGTGGCAACCCGACACGCAAGGCGCTCGAAGATAATCTCTGTGCGCTTGAAGGGTGCTCATCGGCTGTTGCGGTAACAACCGGTATGGCCGCCATTACCTCAACCCTAAGCATCTTCAAATCCGGCGACGAGATCATCTGTACCGATGACTGCTATGGCGGTACCTCCCGTCTCATGACCACGGTAGAAGAGCATTTCGGCATCAAGGTACACTTTGTGAATTTGCAGGAGGCGGCCAATCTTGAGCACTACGTCAACAAAAATACGAAGGCTGTCTGGGTCGAGACCCCTTCAAATCCGCTGCTGAATCTGGTCGATATCCATGCGGTTGCCCTGCTGGCAAAGACCCACGGGCTGCTCACCATTGTTGATAACACCTTTCTCTCGCCATACGGTCAGAAACCCTTCGAGCTTGGAGCCGATATTGTGGTGCACTCCACCACCAAGTACCTGAACGGCCACTCCGATGTGGTTGGCGGTGCAGTGCTCTCCAACAGTGAAGATCTTGATGCCAGGCTGAAGTTTACGGTCAATGCACTTGGTACCTGTGCCCAGCCGTTCGACTGCTGGCTGGTGCTTCGCGGTATCAAGACCCTCGTGGTTCGCATGAGGGAGCATGAGAAGAACGCCCTTGCCGTGGCGGAATTTCTTGAGAAGCACCCGAAGGTCAAGAGGGTCTTCTATCCAGGTCTTCCGGCCCATCCGCAGCACGAGCTTGCCCGGCTTCAGCAGCAGAGTTTCGGAGGTATGGTCTCCTTTGAGCTTGAGGGCGGTATTGAGGATGTCAACCGGGTGCTGACGGGTACAAAACTTTTTTCACTTGCTGAAAGCCTCGGAGGTGTTGAGTCACTGATTGAACACCCGGCAAGCATGAGCCACGCATCCATGGATCGTGAACACCGTGAGGTCGCAGGGATTACGGAGAATATTATCCGCCTCTCGATCGGCATTGAAGATTGCGATGATCTGATTGTCGATCTTGCCTCTGCCCTTGGATGAAGGTGAGGGTGATTTTTTTGCCGCTCTTTGCTACATTAAGGCATGAATGTTCATTCCGTCAGATGAAGTGATGCTTCATCTGACGGAAATTTATTACCGGAAACACATATGCCCCTCCCGTTTTTTACCCATAACACCCCTTCTGCAGCCGACGCACCCTTTCCCTATACCCTGAAGGTGAGCCCGAGAGCAAAGAGCGCACGACTGAAGATGACACCTCATGGAGGCCTTGTGGTGGTTGTGCCTCCTCGATTCGATAAAAAACAGATCGCTTCGCTGCTTCAGCATCATGAGGCATGGATAAAAAAAGTCCAGGCAAAGTTTGAAGCCCATCGCCAGCCTTCGCTTGCTCTTGCAGAAAACGGGTTGCCCTCCTCTGTCACTTTTCCCGATTTTGCTGAATCCTGGTCGGTCAGCTACGCCCAAACCGGAAGCGGAGAGGTTGAGCTGAAAGAGCAGCAGGATAACACGCTTTTTGTTTTCGGTGATGTTGCCGACACAGCGCTTACACAAAAGCTGCTCTGCTCCTGGCTGAAGCATCGGGCTCAGGTGCACCTGCTTCCTGAGCTTGAAAAACTTGCCGCTGCTCATGGATTCAGCTACACTTCTGCCAGTGTTCGTCTGCAGCACTCACGGTGGGGAAGCTGCTCATCACGCCGCTCGATAACCCTGAACAGCAAGCTGCTCTTTCTGCCCGACTATCTTGTCCGCTACATTATGGTGCATGAGCTTTGTCACACGGTGCAGATGAATCACTCCAGGGCATTCTGGTCGCTGGTTCATCAGCATGACCCGCTGTGCCAGAGCAACAACAGGGAGATGAAGCATGCATGGAAGTATGTCCCCGCCTGGGTAGGGAGCGGGGCTCATCACAATTAATAGCAGGCCAGGAATGCCCTTCTGGATCGGGGTTTAAATTTGTAGATTGCTTCTCATAGAGCGCTGCCTCCTTATCATTTACCTGTAAACCGCCAAGCCATGAATATCGGAATTCCTGTTGAACGAAAATCCGGAGAGAACAGGGTCGCCTGCACCCCTTCCGGAGTTCGTAATCTTGTTTCTGCCGGTCACCGTGTTGTGGTTGAAGCCGGTGCAGGGATCGGAAGCGGATTTAGTGACGATAAGTACCGTCGGGCCGGAGCACAGCTCACCGCTTCGGCCGAAAAGGTCTGGAAGAGTGATATGGTGGTGAAGGTCAAGGAGCCCCTTGAAGAGGAGTGCCGCTTTTTCCGGGAGGATCTCACGCTTTTTACCTTTCTGCATCTGGCAGGGGTGCCGGATCTGGCGGAGAAGCTGCTTGATTCCGGCGTGACCGCACTTGCCTATGAGACGGTTGAGGATAATGGACGCCGTCCACTGCTTGCACCCATGAGTGAAATTGCAGGAAAGATGAGTGTTCTTATGGGAGCCTACTATCTCAGTCGTCATCATGGCGGGAACGGGAAGCTGATCGGCGGAGTTCCGGGTGTTCTGCCCGGCAGGGTTGCCATACTCGGCGGGGGGCTGGCCGGAATGCATGCCGCAAAGGTCGCGGCGGCACTTGGCGCAGATGTCACCGTGCTTGAAGTCGATCAGGAGCGCATGCGCTATCTTGAAACGTCACTTCCTTCTCAGGTGCATACGCTTTACTCAACCGAGCAGCATATTGAAGAGCAGCTTGAAATGGTTGATCTTCTGATTGGCGCGGTTCTTGTTCCCGGAGCGGTAGCACCGAAACTCGTCAGCCGCTCAATGCTGAAGAAGATGAAGCCGGGAGCGGTGCTTGTCGATATAGCTGTTGATCAGGGCGGATGTATTGAAACCACCAGACCGACAACCCATGAATCACCAGTTTTTGTGGATGAGGGGGTTGTTCATTACTGTGTGGCCAATATGCCTGCTGCCTACCCGCAAACATCAACGGAGGCACTCACCGGAGCCACCCTTCCCTATGTCAGAAGAATTGCTGATCTCGGCCTGGAGAGTGCCATGGTCATGATGCCGGGCCTCTCATCGGGATTGAATATCTGGAATGGCAAGGTGACCCATGAGGCGCTTGCCCGATCACTGGGAAAGCCCTTTCATGAGAATCCGTTTGCCTGACAGGGTACGTTTTTTTCGGGTCAGGGAACAAGCAGCTTGAATCCGGAGTGCGGATCGTACTGACGCAGAGCACTGTTTTCAAGCAGTTCAGTCAGAATGATCTCCATGACCAGCCACACCTTCACCCCCTTGCGAATACAGCCGGTAACGGTATTCTCCTCACGACCGCACGCCATATGCATATGGTGTACCGGATTGCCCTCGTCATCGGGAAAGATGGTTCCTGTTCCGGTAATTTCATGAGCATCATAGAGTTCATGAGTCATCGGAGTGACCGGATGTGAGCGGCTCTCATCAGGGCCGACCACAAGCAGACTTCCCTTGTCGGCTCCTCCGATTGCAATAAGCGATGCCCTCGCGATAGCGTGATCTCTTACAAACTGCTCAAGTTTCTCATGTACGATTTCACCATCCTCAAGTCTTATGATAAATGTCCTGCCCTCCCGGGCCTCTGAATATTTCATGTCCTCAAGGTTTTATGTTAAGGCTTCCCCGTTTAACGTTTCGTATGCTGCATGGCTACAGTCAATTTACCAAAACCCGATAATGCATACCAGAGCTTTTTAGCTTCAGGAGCGTGTTCAAGTAAGCGATCAATACCGATGGAGCTGGAAGAGGCGTTCTACCGGTTAAGCCTGTAGATGTGCCAGTTCAGCCAGGTTGCAAAGAGCCCCCAGCCGAGGTAGGGGAGCAGGAGAAGAGCTGCTGGCGTGCTTGCCTGCAGAAAAAGCAGAATGATTGCAACAAGGGTGCTGTCGATGAAGAGGAGGTCAAACAACGCAAGCAGTATTTTTTTTCGGGAGAAAAAAATTCCCGTCCAGTTAAATGCGGCGGTAAAATGGATGATGAGCAGTGCGATCGTGGTGTAGAGATGAGGGTGCGAAGGAGCAATAAAGTAGAGTAAAAAGGCTCCGAAAATAAGGATGTATATCGCAATCCAGACCGGCCAGAAAAACTTGTTCGGCGGGGTCAGGTGAGGCTTTTTCAACTCTTCATACCATGTACTCATGATTGTTCTCTTCTCCGTTCAATGCATACATTGCCACTGTTTTGCACCTGCACACAGAAGAGAAAACAATATCTCCCGGCCAAATGGTTCCCGACCGTAAGGGCGTATTGCGATACGCCCCTGCTGGCCTGCAACGTCATGAATGGATTCGGGATGGCACAAATTGGTTGTTTGCGTCCAGGTAGTTCAGTTATCGAAAAACTCGATCTGCACGTTTTCATTATCCTGCTCGGTCAGATTGTACAGCCCTTTTTTGTTGATTGCCAGACCCAGTTTGTCAGCCGCAGGAATAATGCTCTGTTCAATGGTGTCGGCCTCACTTTTCGGAAAATTCCGGTTAAAGAAGAGGTTCAGTGTCGGACCGGCATTTTCGAACTGAAGCAGGAACCCGTTGTGATTGACAAATACCAGATCTTCGTAGGCGTAGGTTACCTCATGGCCGAGCTCTTCAAGTAGCTGCATGACGGTTCCAAGCGGTCGCAGTGATGATTCCATAGTTCGGTACTCCCTGGTTATTTCTTGATTGTGCATGAATAGTTGTTGTTGTGAGGGCATGAGTTCATGTCGCTCAAATTTTCTGATTGTTTTTCCTGCTCCACCAGGTTTATCAGCTTTTTCAGGCCGGCAATGTCGAAGCCCTGAAAATAGTGGTTTCCGATTTTCATCAGAGGCCGTTTTATGAGGAGCGGCTCCCTGATCATGAGCGCAATTGCCTCCTCTCTGCTATACAGATGAGGGTTTACCTCTCCTGACTTTACCTTGGGCGCCGCCATGTTGAACCATTCGGCTACAGGCTTCTCTCCGAGATATCGAGCAAGCTCCTCCTTTGACCATGAATGCTCAAGCAGATTAACCGCTTCTACCTGATGTCCCGAATCTTCCAGCAGGGCCTTCTGCCGGGTATTGTTCTGGCACCCCGGCTTTTCGAAAAAGAGTATGGTTGCCATGATCCCGGTTTTATTGGCTCCTTTGGTTGTTCGTCACTACTTAATTAAGGGAAAAATAATAAAAAAACTAAATAAATAACATAAAATGCTTATAATTGATATATAAGTAAGGATCTGTTGTGTTATTTCAATAATTAATTAAAAAAGGAGTAGGGTTATGGCTGAAAGTAACCTGCAGGCATGGGAAAAAGTTCTGGAATACTCATCGGTACCGTTGCATGGCACCATGTCAAGAAAAATCCGGAAAGGGGTCAGGCTGCAGATCAATGAAGGGGCAATCTATGAAGATGCCGTGCTCTTTATCAGTGATCTTTTTCTTCGTATTACCGGTGAGGAGGGAGGTGTGAGTGTGAACACCTATTATGATATGAAAGCGGTTTCAAGCATCCGTACCTACAGCAGCAAGGAGGGGTAGGGGCGTATTGCAATACGCCCCTACGGCGGGGTCATCTCCCGCTGCACCGAGGGGACAAAGTTCAGTTGGCGACCCAGTTTCGGAAGACCGAGAATCTCCCGTGCATGGTCGAGGGCATCGTCGATGTTGCCGAAAATGTTCTCTTCACCGATCTCGTCGTAGAGTCCGTACTGCTGAAGGGCAAAGAGCGGCTGGGCATGCACTCCGGAGAGTATAAGCCTGGTTGCGCTATGGTTGCTGTCCTTGAGCAGCTCCCGCATCATGTTCAAGCCGGTGGCGTCAATCGAGAGCACCTTGCGCATTCTGATGATGCGGATTTTCGGCGCCTTCTCAACGATATGCATGGCATCCCGGAATTTGGTTGCAGCACCGAAGAAGAAGGGGCCGCTGATTTCAAAAACCTCCACCCCTTCGGGCACCTTTCGTGTCACAATGGCATTGGGATCCTCCTCTTCATCACGGTCTTTCAGCTCTCCGGTCATCAGTCCAACATTTGAGAGTTCGGCCATGCGCTGCATAAAGAGGATAACCGAGAGCAGCATGCCGATCTCGATTGCCACTGTCAGATCAAAAACAACAGTCAGGCCGAAGGTTGTCATGAGAACAATGACATCGCTTTTCGGGCTTTTCAGCAGTTGACGGAATACCTTGATTTCGCTCATATTCCATGCAACAATGATCAGAATTGCTGCAAGAGCGGGCATCGGGATGAGCTTTGCCCATCTGCCGAAGAGTATCATGATCAAGAGAAGTGTTATTGCATGAACAATACCGGAAAGCGGGGTTCTGCCCCCGTTCTTGACGTTTGTTGCCGTTCTTGCAATTGCTCCGGTTACCGGGAGGCCGCCGAAGAGGGGGGTAATGATATTGGCTGCACCCTGGGCAATAAGCTCCATATTCGACTTGTGTCTCGATCCGATCATGCCGTCAGCCACAACAGCCGCGAGCAGCGCTTCGATTGCTCCAAGCAGGGCAATGGTGGTTGCCGGCATGAGGAGACTGCGGATAGTTGCAAAATCAAAGATGGGGAGAACCGGTGCGGGAATCATGGAGGGAATCTCGCCGAAACGGGTCTCAATGGTGGCTACTCCGAGATGAAACTGCTGCACAATAGCCGTGGTGACAACTATAGCAACAAGAGAGCCCGGAACCTTGTGCGAGAGTTTCGGCCAGAAGATAATGATCAGGAGTGCCAGGAGGCCGATCAACAGGCTTGGCAGGTCAATGGTCTCTATGTTGAGTGCAAAGGCGCTCCACTTGCCGATAAAGTCAGGGGGAACAGTGTCGATTGAAAGGCCGAGAAACTCCTTGACCTGGCTGGAAAAAATAATGACAGCAATGCCGCTGGTAAAACCGACAATCACCGGATAGGGGATGAATTTGATGAGCGAACCGAACTGGGCAAAACCCATGATCATCAGGATAACACCGGCCATCATGGTTGCAAGCAGAAGGCCGTTAAGGTCGTACTCCTGAACAATTCCGAAAAGAATGACAATAAAAGCACCGGTCGGTCCTCCAATCTGTACCCGGCTTCCCCCGAGAAAGGAGACAAGAAATCCGCCGATAACGGCACTGATGAGACCTTTTTCCGGTGAAACTCCTGAGGCAATGGCAAAGGCGATTGCAAGCGGGAGAGCAACAATACCCACAAGTACACCGGAAATAATATCCTTTCCTATCCGCTCAGGGGTGAGCTCATGTAAAACGGTGAAAAGTTTTGGTTTGAACATGGTGGGCTTCAGACATAATGAACCGGGCAGTAGTTACTTGGTATTCATGCTATATAAGATTTTTGGATTGGTTTATCAATACACTTTTAACCTGAATTATTCACGAGGGCAATAAAAAAAGGGAGGGCAAGTCCCGCTAATTTGT